>CAIRBY010000728.1 GCA_903876865.1 uncultured Acidobacteriia bacterium | reverse complement strand
CTACGCCGGCGCGGCCCCTACGCGAGCGCCGGTCGCCGTCAGCATCGGCGGGGTGAGCACGGCGGTGGCGTTTGCCGGTATCACCAGCGCCGGCCTGTATCAGTTCAACCTCACCGTCCCTGATGTCGGCGCCGGCGAGATGCCCCTATCGGCCACCGTCAGTGGTTCGGCAATCGCGCCCGGTGGCATTGTGAGCGTGGGGCCGGGCAAATAGCGATCGCGGCAGGCGCGGGGAAGCTGGACCGACTCAGACAGCAGGAGATGATCCCTGGCGAGATCGGATGCGGAAGCGATCCGATGTCGAGGTTGTGACCTCTTCGGTTTCCTGCTGACCTCCCTGCCGGGCTGGACGCACCCGAGCCAACGGAAAGCGAGGGGCTATCTGCGCGGGAGTGTTCCCGACCGGTACGCGCCCCTGGTATATATTCCGGGGAGGGACACGAGGAGATCAGATGAGCGGACGGAAGCAGTACACAGCGAAACCGGCTGCGAAGAAGGGCGTCGACAAGGCGGGCGGCGAGGCGGGGTTGCTGGCGAAGATCGCGGCGATGCCTGAGCCATTCCGCGCCCTGGGCGAGCGCGCGCACGCGCTGATGCTGCGGCGCGCCTCGGGGCTCCAGCCGACGTTGTGGTGTGGCATGCCGGCGTAGGCGCGGGACGGTAAGACGGCTGGCTGAGGGCCGCGACTTCTGGCTGTAACTGGCGATGCGGCTGTGTTTGCATACGGGGTGTTTATCGCGGAGGGCTTCGGGGATGGGCTGGGCCATGGGGTTGATGGTGACGGTCTGCCAGGGCATGGCAGCGGTGACCCGGGCGAGTCTGACGTTGGCGCCTCCGATTGTTTTACAGGTCCGGGCGGTGATTCGATATGATGTCCCGTGGACTGAAGTTGGGGGTGAGCACGATGACGATGGATCGAAAGTCCTTCCTGCGCGCGGCGATGGCCGGCGCGGGCGCGGCGATGGCCGCAATCCAGGCGGCCTGCGGGAAGCGACCGGCCGCCAAATCCGCGGAGCCGGCGCCGCCCGGCCGCACGGAAAAGCTGGTGGAGCGCGTGGTCGCCGATACCACGGGTGCGTTTACCACGGCAGCGGTATTTATGGGCGACGCGCTCGGGCTGTTCAAGGCGATGGCGGGAGCGGGCGCGATGAGTTCGGCGCAACTCGCCACTAAGGCCGGCTTAAACGAACGCTACGTGCTGGAGTGGCTACGTTCCGTGGCCGCGTCCGGATACGTGGACTACCAGCCCGCCAGCGGCAAGTTCGAATTGCCGGCGGAGCATGTGCCGGTGCTGGTGGACGAGGATTCGCCCGCCTTCGTGATGGGGCTATTGCAGGGCGCGGTGCCCGACATCTGGATGATTCCGAAACTGCTGACCGCGTTCCATACCGGCAAGGGAATTCCATACAGCGAGTATCCGCCGGAGACCTTCGCTTCGATCGAACGCGGCACGCGGCCCGATTACATGAATCTGCTGGTGCCGCAGTGGCTGCCGGCGGTGCCCGGCCTGGTGGAAAAGCTGAAGGCGGGGGTGCAGCGCGGCGGACCTCGGCTCGGGCGGCGGCATCGCTTCCATCCAGCTGGCCAAGGCCTTTCCGAAGGTGCACGCGTACGGGTTCGAGCCGTATGCGCCGAGCGTGAAGCGCGCCACGGAAAACGCGCGCGGCGCGGGACTCGCCGATCGCGTGAGCTTTGCGACCTTCGACGGGGTTCACGTGCCTGGCGGGCCCTTCGGGCTGATCACGATGAACTACGCGCTCCACCACGCGGGCGACCCCGCGGGCGTACTTACGTCCGCCTGCCGCGCGCTGGACCAAGACGGTGTGATGCTGGTGGTGGAATACCGCCGCTCGGAGCGGCTGGAGCAGGACATTCTCACGCTGCGCCAGGTGCTCTACGCGACCAGCCTGACCGAATGCATGCCCACCGCGCTCGCCGAAGGCGGGCCGGGCTACGGCACGGGGATTCCGGCGAGCGAAATGCAGCGGCTTGCGAAAGTCGCGGGTTTCCGCGAATGCGCGGGCATGCTGCCGGAGGATCCGCTGCGCAGTTTCTTCGTGCTGCGGAAGTAGCGGCGGCGGGCGCGGTTTGCCGCGGCAAGCTGCGCCCGCCTTCAGCGATTCTCGCTGTGCGGATGGCCGGCATGGCGGCGAGGCGGGAGCGCGAGGAAGGCGCGGCGCATCAGTTGCTGGGATCGGCGTGATGGTTCGAGGGCTGGACGAGGCGACGCAGGGGAAGTTTTCGAGCATTGCGGGAAAGAGCTAACGGGCTGCGTGCCCGTTAGCGATCATCCGAAGCTGTGGCCGCCGCCTTCTCCGATTGTGCGACCCGTGGCAAGGAATAGGTCACACCCAGCCCCGGATGTCATCGAACGACGTAGCGTAATGTGCGCCCGGAGTTGGCAAAACACCGCAGTGTCACAGAGGATCGCACGCCCCGACCTGCATCGTAGGCGCCAAGCCGCCCAAGTGGGTGAAGCGGGCCGCACAACCAGTTGAGCCGGGACCGTGCAGGACGAGCGCTATGGTTGCTTGTGGATCGCCTTTTCGGCCTCGTACAGCGGTGGCCCAACCGGCAGCACGCCACTGGCGATTGCGCCGCCAGCCATCCCTAGTAGTGCACCGAGGGCCGCCGCCTCACCCTTCTGGGTCTTCTCCGGGATCGCCATCGCCAGCGCGCCGACCACCGCCCCAACTGCCAAACCCAACAACACGCGCTTCTTCCGGATGCCCGCATCTCGCACCCGGTAGACGTCAATCCGTTGCACCGTCTGCGGCACTCCCTTGACCTGGAGCGTAATCGAGCCCGCCGTTACCCCGGTGAGCTTGCCTTCCACCTCAGATGAGTTCATCCGCGTCACCGTCACTTTCCTGCCTTCGACGAGGATGCGGACCAACTCATCCCAAGACCGGTTCACCTCGCTCGCCGCGGAACAAACCGACGAGGCACTAATCGACACGAGGATGAACGGAATCACACGCATCCGTTTCATTGGCACACGTTTCATCGGTACACCTCCACCCTGCCCAAACGAGCAGGTATCTGCTTCGATTTCGTAGCGCCGCAGCAGGCGAATCCCGCCTCGATGCCCGGACTGGATAGCAGCGCCTTGTGAAATGGGGCCCGTGTCCTGGCAATATAGCACAATCAGATCTGATTATCTTTTATTTTGTTGACCGTTGAGGCCGATGACCGGCTCCTTATGTCAAGGATGCAGTGAACTGCCCGAAAGTCGTCGAACTTCCTCCACCCGCAGGGCGATGATTGCCCCGTCGATGATTGCCCTTGCACTGCCGTCGTAAAAGCGACATGCTGATCCTGATGCGCGCGTTCGCGGCTCTCGGCTGTGCGCTGTTCTGCGGTTTGGTCTGCGCCCAGCAACGGCCTACGTTTGAAGTAGCCGATGTTCACCTCAGTCCCCCGGGTACGACGGAAAGCGGGGGAACGCTGCCCGACGGAATCGAGTTTCGCGGTAAGACTCTGCTGCAGTTGATCACCTTCGCGTACAGTGTTCCCCTGGACCGCGTGGCTGGAGGCCCGAGTTGGCTGGATACGGACCGCGTCGATATCCTGGCCAAAGCTTCGGAACCCGTGCGCGTCCCGGTCCTCCGTCTCATGCTTCAGTCACTCCTTGAGGAGCGCTTCGCCCTTTCCGTTGCTCGTGGGGAGAGGCGCGTGCCTGCCTATGTGCTGACGGTTGGCAAGCCCGGCGTAATGAAAGAGTCCGATGGCGGCGCCGTCTCGGAGTGCAACTCCGCCAGCGAAGAGAATACCCGGATCCTTGTCTGCCATAACACCAGCATCCCCGCGCTCATCGAACGTTTGCCCCAGGTCGCGCCCAGGTGGTTCGACCTTCCGATTGTGGACCGCACGGGGCTGAAAGGCACTTACGATTTCACCCTGCGGTATGCGCCGCGCGACCAAGTGGCTAACGCCTCCAGTGCCCTTTCGCTATTTAATTCCATCGAGAAGCAAACCGGCATCCGGGTGGAGCAGCAGACTGCGGAAGTTCCGGGCTTCAGCGTGGAACGCGTCAACCGCACACCAGCACCCAACCCTACCGGCACGGCCGAGAGGCTCGGTCCGGCGCCCACGGAATTCGATGTCGCGAGTATCCGTCCCAGCCGGCCGGAGGAGCGGGAAACCCTGAACGTCGAAAACGGCCGAATCGACGCGCGTGCCGTGAATTTGCGCGATCTCATCGGCTTCGCCTACAACGTCGAAGAGCAGTGGGTGCGCGGCGAGAAGTGGATCGAGTCGGCGCGCTTCGATCTCCTGGCCAAGAGCGCCCCGACGGCTTCCGATGACACGATCCGAGTCATGGTCCGGGCGCTGCTCAGCGAGCGCTTCCACCTGAAGGTTCACACGGAGCAGCAGTCAGTGGATGTATACGCGCTGGTTGCGGACAAGCCCAAGCTGAAGGCCGCCGACCTGTCCGCCCGCGCAACCTGCAGATCCGCTCCAACCGGGACGAGCCGGAGCTACATCTGCCAGAACGCCACGCTCGACCGCCTGGTGGATCGGCTCAATGAAGATTCCGGAGGCTATCTGAAACATAAGGCCGTCGACGTTACCGGGCTGACGGGCGCCTACGATTTCACGTTGACTTGGACCCTCCCCTTCAGCCTGCCGGGTCCCGACAGCGGCCAAACCGGTTTCACGCTGTTCGAAGCGATCGAGAGGCAACTCGGTCTGAAGCTGAGGCTCCAGAAGCACCCAATGCCCGTTCTCATCGTCGACCACATCGACCGCCAGCCCACTGAGAACTGAGGGAGGACGCGGGCTGGGGATCGAATGACTGACTTCGCTTTGGAGCAGAGCCACCTGGGAATTCCATTTCGAGATTCAGCGCGACATTGAGAGAGCCAGGTCCATGAAGCCGTGGCGGCGGTCCGGTGGAATCCTGCCCATCGATAGCGTCTCGTGTGAGTGTTCTAATTCGAATATCTCCAGGTGGCCCAGCTGCTCCTTAGCCTCCCGCCCATCCGCTCCGAGGACGGCCGGCTGGAAGAAAGGAAGGAGCGGGTGAGAGCGCGCGCAATTACTTCTGGCCGTAATAGGCGTTGGGGCCGTGTTTGCGGAAGTGGTGTTTATCG
>CAIRBY010000727.1 GCA_903876865.1 uncultured Acidobacteriia bacterium | reverse complement strand
CGCAGCGAGTGATAGAGGCTATAGACGGCCATGCTGCCGATGGTCAGCCCCAGGATCACAAACACCGTGCGCTCGTATTGCTTGACATTCAGCCGCCCCAGCACCACCACTCCCGCCAGGACGCCCGGGATGCCGCCCAGGCACAGCAAGCCCAGAATGCGCCGGCTCACCTGGCGCCGAAACAGGTAGAGCGGCGCCACCGCAAGCTTGATCACCGCGGCGAAAGCCAACGCAGTGCCCACACCCATGGCGGGCGATAGGCCGAAGAAGAGAATCAGAACCGGCGCGGTGATGGAACCGGCGCCGACTCCAGTCAGGCCAACGGCAAGCGCGATCAGAAAACCGATGAGATACGTCATGCAGATCGGAGAATCAGGGGAGAAAGGTCGTCAAATGTAATACATGACCGGTTCCGGGCGCTTGGCGGCGCGTATGACCTCCGTCTGCCGCAACAGGTCGGCGAGGGTCGTCCGGTCCAGCACGTCGGCGATCGCGTCGCGCACCTGCCGCATGATGATGCGGGTGCCGCAGGCTTCCACGTCCGTACACTCTTCACAGGGCCGGAACGCGGTTTCGCTCGCGCACGGTAACGGCGCGAGCGGACCTTCCATCATTCGAATTAGCGAACCCAACGTGATAGTGGAGGGTGGGCGGCTCAGGTGGTAGCCTCCGCCCTTTCCCTTTTTGCTCTCGAGGAGTCCGTGCCCCTTGAGGTCCAGCAGGATCACCTCGAGGAACTTGACCGGGATGTTCTCTTCGGCCGCCAGGGTAGCGATCAGGACCGGCCCTTCGCCGAAGCGCCGGCCCAGGGCCAGCATGGCTTTGAGCCCGTACTGCGTCCGTTTGGAGATTGTCCTCACGCTACCAGCATAGCAATATCCACCTAAGTCGATGTGGTTGGTAGGGAACGGATCGATCAGCTGCGGAGTTGCCAGCCAGTGCCGGTTGCGCACGGCGACCTTCCATCACCTTGGTGCTAATTGCGCCGGCGTAATTCGCGGTGCAGCAGGTAGGACGTCTCGGTGGGAACGCCGCCTTTGTACTTCACTTTGAGCAGCACCTGAAAATACTGCGGAATGTGACCGGATGTGGCGCGCATCTTCCCGACCAGCATTCTGGCGAAGGCGACATCGGTGAAGCCGTCGATCGCCCCCATCCGTCCGAAGGTGCTATTGCTGGCGAAGGTCATCACATCGGTATTCCCCACCGGACCGGGCGCGTGGGTGATCAGCACGCACGCCTCACCGTCTTCGGCAAAGAAGCCAGAGGGGTCGCGGAATTTGAAAAATGCAGCCTCGCCAGGGAGCGGATGCACCACCTGGAAACCGTCCGTGCCTTCGGTGATTTCGAGCGCCACCGGCAGGCTTGCCAGCTTGTCGCCGAAGAAGCGGGGAGGCCCCAGAAACAGGACATTTGCGTCCGCCAGTTGTTGCCACTGCAACTGGCTGCTGCGCACCACGGACATGCGCGGCTGATGCGGACCCAAGCGCTGCCCCAAAACAAACGCCGCGCTCACGTCTCCCACCGCGGCGTAATAGTGGACCGGGCGGCTTTCCTGGCTGCCGAGGGCCTTGCTGACAGCACTGAACCGGGGCGATTTCAGCAGGTCTTCCGGCTTCTCCACCGAGAGATCGCGATACAGCGCCTTGTTCTCGAACTGCAGGAACATCGGGTTCCCCACCGCCACCAGCAGCGGGCGGGCGGGATTGAGAAAGGGCTTCCAGAGTTCCGCCAGATCGGGGGAGGCAAAGTCCGTCATACCCGGCGCGCCACCCACCGCGCTTCGCGGACGGACGGAGTTGTATAGGACCAGCAACACCAGCAGGAGAGAGATTCCCGCCAGACCAAGCGCAGCCACGCGCCAGCGATTCGGGGAAGGTAGCGGTGGCAGGGCCAATGCGGCCTCCGCCGGTTCCTCGTGTACGGCCAGTGGCAGCTCCGCGCTGGCACGCGCTTCGCAGGTCAGCGTGAAGCGCCCTTTGGGGAGATCCACCAGGAAGGCATCGTCCTTGCCTTCGTCGCGATAGTATTCCGCCAGCTTTTGGCGCAGCCGCCCGATCTGAATCCGCACCGTCGAATCCAGCCGCGGATCGTAGTCGGGGGCTTTGCCGAAGGCGTCCACACCGATGGTGTACTCCTTCAATTGCTCCGAATCTCCGGCGAGCGAATGGTCCGCCAGATACTTCAGGAGACGCCGGGAAGACGGAGCATTCCGAAAGGTCCCGCTCTGCAGGACTCGATCGACGCACAGCGGTATCGTGTCGGCTCCCCTGGTCACTTGACCGTCATGATAGCACCCTTGCAGGCCGGCGGCGGCTGCAACCGCAATGCATACCATCTTTGTTTTCAGCAGGTTCAGGCCGCTACCCGGCTGCTAACTGGTACATTGCCGCGATCCTGGCACGGCCCGCCCCAATCGGGACTAGACTGAACTCACTTCCTCGCTTCCGCGTTTTCCCGGAATGCCTGGACATCCACTCCATTGAGGAGGATCTACGTGAGATCCCGGATTTCGATCATCTTCGGCACGCTGGCGCTGGGTGTTGCCCTCGGACAGCAGGCGGCAAACCCGGAAGGGCCAGAGAACGATCTCGACCATGCCGTGAAGGTCTCCGACGATATCCTGTGGCACCTGGAGTTGGATGCAATCGCCGAAGTCCGCAGTTTCCGCTACACCGGACTGCCCCGCAAAGCCGCCACCGGCAACCCCCTGATCCTCTACTCCTATAGCTTCATTCCCAAGAGCCTGGACCGCCAGAAGAAGGCTCCCATGGTGGTGGTGATCCACGGCGGCGTGCATAGCAACCACATGACCGGCGGTCCCGCCAACGGCGCCCAGATCGTGCGCGAGTTGCTGCAACAGGGCTACGTGGTGGTTGCGCCGGATTACCGCGGCAGCACCGGCTACGGTGCCGCCTACGCCAAAGCCATCGATTACGGCGGCAAGGAAAACGACGACGTGCTGGGCGCGCGCAACTGGATGGTGCAGCGCTACCCGTTCATCGATCCCCAACGCGTCGGCTTGATGGCCTGGAGCCACGGCGGCATGATCGCACTCTTCAACATCCTGCTCCATCCCGAAGACTACGCCTGCGCCTATGCGGGCGAACCGGTGAGCGACCTGCTGGAACGCCGCAAGTACCTCAAATCCATGCCGCAGACCATCACGGAAAGCGCAGGCGAAGCCGCCGCCAACGATGAGGAGGAGTATCGCCGCCGCTCGCCCGTCACTTATGCCGCCAAGCTGGAAAAGCCGCTGCTCATCCACGGCAATACGAGCGACGAAACCGTCCACGTGACGGAGATCGAACATATGATCGATGCGCTCAAGACCGCGGGGCGCAAGTTCGAATCCAAGATTTATCAGGCTGCTCCGGGCGGCCATCACTTTAACCGCATCGACACCCAACTCGCGCGCGAATCGCGCGACGAAATCTATGCATTTTTGAAAAAGTACCTGAGACCATGAAGCACGCGCCCTGTGGCAGCCTGTAGATTGCATTCTGAGCCGAAGGAGTAAACTATGTCGTTTTCGCGAATCCTCTCCGTAACCGCAGCCCTGGCGCTGCTCGCCTGTTCCGCGCTGGCACAGACCAGTGGCACCATCGCCGGCACCGTCACCGATCCCAGTAAGGCGGTCATGCCAGGTGTAAAGGTGGTGGCGCACAGTCCGGCCAGCGGCGAGCGGCGGGAGACCACAACCAACGCCAACGGCCAGTACGTTTTCGCCTTCCTCACCCCGGGCGACTACACGCTGGAATTCTCCATGGCGGGCTTTGCCACCGCTTCGGAGAAGGCCACGCTCGCCGTAACCGAGCGCATTGCGGTGGATTCGGTGATGCAGCCGGCCGGCATCACCGAACACATTGAGGTCAGCGGCTCAGCCTCGCTGCTGCAGACGGAAACCGTGGCTCTGGGGCGCGTGGTGGATGGCAGCACGGTTAAGGAGCTCCCCCTCAGCACCCGCAATTTCACCCAGTTGCTGACGCTCTCCCCGGGCACCTCTTCGCAGTTGAACGATGCCGGGGCGTTGGGCCGCGGCACGCAGATCGTCTCGGCCGGCGGCGCACGCCCCACCTCCAACGCCGTGGTCATCGATGGCGTGGACGCGCTCAACATCCACACCAACGCGGCTGCCGATAACGGCGTGGGATCGAACGGCATTCTGACGCCCTCGCCCGAAGCCATCCGCGAATTCAAGGTACAGACCTCGCTCTACGACGCCCAATCCGGCCGCAGCGGCGGCGCCAACGTCAGCGTGGTCACCAAGAGCGGCACGCCCGAATTTCACGGTTCGCTCTTCGAGTTCTTCCGCAATGAGCACCTGAATGCCAACAGTTTCTTCAACAACTCCACCGGCACGGAT
>CAIRBY010000726.1 GCA_903876865.1 uncultured Acidobacteriia bacterium | reverse complement strand
CGCTGGCGGCGAAGGACGATATTTCGCGGCTGCTCGAGAATACCAGCGGCAAACCGACGCTCCTGAAGATCGCGGGCGACGCGGCGGGCAAGGGTGCCCGCGAGGTCACAGTGGTGCCGATCGCGAGCGAGATGGCGCTGCGCCATTCGGAGTGGATGGCGGCGAACCGGGCCAAGGTGGATGCGCTCAGCGGCGGTAAACTGGCCTACGTTTATCTGCCGGATACTGCCCAGGGCGGCTTGACGAATTTCAACCGCTACTACTTCGCGCAGAGCGATAAGCAGGGTGCGGTGATCGACGAGCGCTTCAACTCGGGCGGGCAGGTGGCGGATTACATCATCGAATCCATGCGGCGGCAGTTGATGGGCTGGTGGAGCCCGCGGTACGGCGCCATTTACCGCACGCCGGCGGCCAGTATTCTGGGGCCGAAGGTAATGATCATCAATGAAATGGCGGGTTCGGGCGGCGATGCCATGCCCTGGATGTTCCACTACACGAAGACTGGTCCGCTGGTGGGCAAGCGCACTTGGGGCGGGCTGATCGGCATCTCGCAGTATCCGCCTCTGATGGATGGCGGCACGGTGACTGCGCCCAATTTCGGCTTCTTCAGCCCGGAGGGTCAATGGGACGTGGAGAATCACGGCGTGGCGCCGGACGTGGAAGTGGAGATGGACCCGAAGAGCGTGAGCGAAGGGCACGATCCGCAGTTGGAGAAGGCGGTGTCGTTAGGCCTGCAGCAGTTGGAGAAGAATCCGCCGCCTGTGCCGAAGCGTCCGGAGTTCCCCAACTATCAGCGCCCAAAATCAGGGGGCGGTGGGAAGTAAGGCTCGGTTGCGCGAAGCAGGGCAGGCCGCTAGAGACCATGGCCTGTCCCACTGGAAGGTCCGGAACATGAAACTCTGGGTGGTCTTGCTGATCGCCGGTGCGCTGCACGGGCAGGCGCCTGCACCTGTAGATCCGTCCACTTTGAACGGCAAAGTGCTGCTCGGGTATCAGGGTTGGTTCGATTGTCCGCCGGCTGGGCGGTGGCGCTCGTGGTCGCGCGGAGCGCCCACGGCGGAGACGCTGACCATCGACATGTACCCAGACCTCTCGGAGTTCGCGGCGGGTGACCTGTGCGCGATCCCGGAGTTCACGATCGGCGCCCGGCCCGCCTATCTCTACAGCGCGCAATCCTCGGCCGTGGTGATGGCGCATTTCCGCTGGATGCAGGAGCACGGGTTGGATGGCGTGCTGCTGCAGCGCTTCGTCACCAACATCGCGGGCTGGCGCGCGGGCGGCGACGTAGTGCTGAAGAACGTGATGGCGGCCGCTGCGAAATACGGGCGCGTGGTTGCGATTGAGTACGACGTCTCGGGCGCGGACGAGGCCAAATTCTTCGCGCAGATGCAGGAGGACTGGCGCTATCTGGTGGAGGACCTGAAGATCACGGCGCAGCCCGCCTATCTGCGGCACAACGGCAAGCCTGTGCTCTCCGTGTGGGGCATGGGCCTGGCGGAAGCGCGCCATCCGCCCGTGGAGGCGGAGGAGGGCGCGCGCGTGGTGCGATGGTTCCGCGAGTCGGCGCCGCAGAATCTGCGCGTGACCTATATGGGCGGCGTGCCGTCGCGCTGGCGGACAGGGACAAACGATGCGCGCGCAGGCTGGGAGAGCGTGTGGGCGATGATGGACGTGATTCAGCCGTGGACCGTGGGACGGTACCGTGACGAGGCGTCCGCGGACCGCTGGAAGACGGAGTTTGTGGTGAAGGATCTGGCGGCGGCCGCGGCCTCCCAGCAGTTGTACATGCCCGTGATCTTTCCCGGTTTCTCCTGGCACAACCTGAAACGCGAGAGCGTGATGAATCAAATCCCTCGCCTGGGCGGAAAATTCCTCTGGCGCCAGGCGTACAATGCGCGTGCAGCGGGCGCGGGAATGCTCAAGATCGCGATGTTCGACGAGGTCAACGAAGGCACCGCGGTATTCAAGATAGCGCCCACTCGTGCGCAGGCGCCAGACCAGGGCGCGTGGCTGACGCTCGATGCCGACGGGCTGAACCTGCCGGCGGATTGGTACCTGAAACTGGCCGGTGCGATCACGCGGACCTTCCATGGCGCAGCGGAGAATTCGCCGGCACTTCCCAGCCTGCGCTAGGGCGGGGAGGGGGTGAGCAAACTGTTGCGCGAACGCGTAAACTGTAAAGACCCCCATGTTGCGATTCTTGCCTCTGGTTTTGAAGAACTGCTGGCGCAATCGCCGGCGCACTTTTCTCACGGTTGCGAGCATCAGCATCTCCATGTGTCTGCTCGGCGTGATGATCGCGATGTATCACGCGCTCTATTTGAGCGACGCGACGCCGGAAGAGGCGCTGCGTGTAGTGACGCGCAACAAAATCTCTCTCACCGTGCAACTGCCGGAATCGTACAAGAACTTCATCAAGACCGTGCCGGGCGTGCGGGAAGTGATGGTCTCGCAGTGGTTTGGCGGCACGTACAAGGAGCCCAAGAACTTCTTTGCCCGCTTCGCCGCCGATAGCGAGAAGGTCTTTGTCCTTTACAAGGAACTGAAGATCCCGGACGATCAGCGGATCGCGTTTGAGCGCGACCGCACCGGCTGCGTCGTCGGTCGCGACCTGGCCAACAAATACAACTTACACGTCGGCGACCGGATGGCGTTGACGGGCGACATCTTCCCGGGCAATTATGAGTTCACGATCCGCGGCATCTTCGACAGTCCGCGAGCCAGCGAGATCATGTACTTCAGCCGCGAGTATCTGGAGCAATCGATGCCGGCGGCGCGGCGCGGGCAGGCCGGCGTGTTTACCACTTTGATCGATGACCCCGGTTCGGCGGGCCGCATCATCGCCGCCATCGATGGCCAGTTTCGCAACGCCACGGCCCAGACCAAGACCGAAAGCGAGCAGCAATACCTGTTGGGCTTTGTCTCGCTGTTGGGCAACGTCAAGGTCTTCCTGATCGCGATCTGCGGCGCTGTCATGTTCACGATCCTGCTGGTCTCGGCGAACACGATGGCGATGAGCGTGCGCGAACGGGTGCGGGAGGTCGGCGTGCTGAAGACGCTCGGCTTCACGAACCAAACCGTGCTGGGGATGATTTTGGGAGAGGCGGTGGCGATTTCGCTAATTGGCGGAGCGATCGGCTTCCTGCTTTCCACGGTGCTGGTGGGAGGCGTGCAGAAGAGTCCGGCGGGCGGATTCCTGCCGCCGATCTCGCCGTTCCAGCCGTCTGTCGCGCTGACCTGTATCTTGACGGCCTGCGGAATCGGGCTGATCAGTTCGTTAGTGCCGGCGGTGACCGCCTCGCGCACGGCAATTGTAGAAGCGCTCAGGAGCACGGACTAATGGCAATCCCGATTGCATACAACCTGCGCAACCTGGTGGTGCGCAAGACCACGACTCTGATGACCGCGTTCGGGATCGCGCTGACGGTGGCCGTGCTGCTGGCGGTGCTGGCGCTGATCGACGGGTTGAAAACAACGCTCGCGGCTTCCGGCGACCCGCTGCAGATTATCGTGCTGCGGAAGGGCTCGGAATCGGAGATCGTCAGCAATTTTTCGCGCACGCAATTTCAGGATCTGAAGTTCAAGCCGGGTATTGCCACGGGGCAGGACGGGCAGCCACTGGCGTCGCTTGAAGTCGTCACGGTGGTGAATCTCTCCAGTTCGGAGACGGGGCAGGGAACGAATGTGACGGTGCGCGGCCTGCAGCCGGCCGGGCTGGAACTACGACGCGGCGTGAAGATCTCCAAAGGCCGCTGGTTCCAGGTGGGGCATCGGGAACTTGTGGTGGGCAAAAGCACGGCGGATCGCTATCCGGAAGCGGCGATCGGAAAGACGATCCGTTTCGGCCGCGGCGATTGGGAGATTGTCGGAGTGATGGACGCCGGACGGGGCGCGCAGGCGAGCGAACTGTGGGGCGATCTGAACCAGGTGGGAGCGGATCTGCAACGGCAGGAAGTGCTGAGTGCGGCACTGGTGCGCGCTACGGATTCGGTAACGGCAAAGGCGCTGGTGAACGACATCAACAACGACCAGCGTCTGAATATGAACGCGCAGTCGGAGACCGATTATTATGCGGCGCAGACCACGTCGGCTGCGCCGATCGAGTACATCGGGATCTTCGTGGCCGTAATCATGGCGGTGGGAAGCGCCTTTGCGGCGATGAATACAATGTACGCCGCTGTTGCGCGGCGCTCTCGCGAGATCGGGACGCTGCGGGTGTTGGGCTTTTCCAAGGGCAGCATCCTGGTGAGCTTCTTCCTGGAATCCGTGCTGCTCTCGGGGCTGGGCGGGGTGTTGGGATGTCTGCTGGTGTTGCCGCTGAACGGCATCACCACCGGGATCGGCAATTCCAACTTCTCTGAAACGGCATTCAACTTTCACGTGTCGCCCCAGATCATGATGTTTGGCATTCTCTTCGCCGTGGTGCTGGGCGCGGTGGGTGGTCTGTTCCCGGCCAGCAATGCCGCAAGAAAAGAAATCCTCACGGCCTTACGGCAAATCTAACGGAGATTATGGACTCAGAACTGAAAAATCTGCGTATCGATCGGAGCAAGCGCCGTTCGGCCGAACCTTCGAAGTGGGCCACGCGTTGGGTCGTGATCGGCGTATTGATTCTGCTGCTGCTGGGCGGCTGGCGCTTCGCTTCGGACAAACTGAATCAGCCGGCGGAAGTCGAGGTGGTCCGGGTGAAATCGATCAGCGCTGCCAGTGCGCCGGCGGGCGTGGTGCTGAACGCCACTGGCTACATCGTGGCGGCGCACAAGATCGAAGTGGCGGCGAAGGTCATCGGCAAGGT
>CAIRBY010000725.1 GCA_903876865.1 uncultured Acidobacteriia bacterium | reverse complement strand
ACCCCCGATGTTTCCATCGCCCGCCGCATCGCCAAGACCATCCGCTTCTCCACCGGCGGCTTCCGCTACGTGAAATCCATGGGCGTGCTGCTCGCCTCGCGCAACCTGGCCCAGGTCTCCATCAACCTCACCGATTTCGAACAGACCCCCATGCACCTCGTCTTCGAGACCGTGTGCCGCGAAGCCGAACGCTACGGCGTCACCGTCGCCGGCAGCGAGATCGTCGGCCTCATCCCCAAGCGATCCCTCGAACTTTCCGCCGAATATTTTCTGCGCTGCGAGAATTTCAGCCCCGCGCTCGTCCTTGAGAATCGCCTTGCCGACGTCCTCTCCACCCGCTCCGGACTCCCCGAATTCCTCGACGCCCTCGCCTCCCCCGCCGCCACTCCCGGCGGAGGCAGCGCCGCAGCCGCAGCCGCAGCCATGGCCGCCGCTCTCGGCACCATGGTCACCCGTCTCGCCAAACTCGATTGCGCCGAATTCGAAGCCGACCGCGCCTTCTTCACCGAAGCCGTGGACCGCGACGCCGCCAGCTTCGATCAGGTCATGGCCGCCTACAAGCGCCCCAAAACCGAGCGCGCGCCCTTCGTGGAAGAGGCGCTCCACGGCGCCGCCGAAGTCCCGCTTCAGGTCATGGAGCGCCTGCACGCTCTCCAGGCCCGCCTCGATGCGCTGCAAGTGCCCGCCCGATTCGGCAGCGATCTCGCCGTCGCCAAATCCCTCGCCATCGCCGCCCGCGCCGGCGCCCTCGAGAACGTCCAGATCAATCTCGATTCCATCACCGACCCCGCCTTCAAACTCTCCATCGAGGCCCGCCTCCGTGCCATCTGACCGAAGAGAGGACGTGGGACAGGCCATCGTTTTTCGTGGCCTGTCGTGCTTGCCAATCTCTCTGCCCTTACTCCCCTGGTGGGGCAGGCGGTTCCGCCTGCCAACTCTTGATCGAATCAACACCACTCCCCACCTCCCATGAGCGATTTCGCCGTCGTCCACTGCCGCCAGCTCCTCACCCTCGCCGGTCCCCCCGGCCCCCGCACCGGACCCGCCCTCCGTGACCTCGCCATGATCCCCGATGGCGCCCTCCGCATCCGCGACGGCCTCATCGCCGCCGTCGGACCGCGTGCCGATATCCTCCGCGCCGTCTCCGAAGACACCGTCATCGTCGATGCCGGCAACCGCATCGTCCTCCCCGGCTTCATCGACGCCCACACCCACCCCGTCTTCTCCGGCACCCGCGCCGCCGAATTCGAGCGCCGCATCGAAGGCGCAACCTACGAAGAGATCGCCGCCTCGGGCGGGGGCATCCGCTCCACCGTCCGCCTTACCGCCGAATCCACCCCCGCCGCCCTCTTCCAGGCCTCCCGCCGCTACTCCGAGTGGTTCCATCGCGGCGGCACCACCACCATCGAAGCCAAGTCCGGCTACGGACTCTCGCTCGAAGCCGAACTCCACATCCTCAAGACCATCCGCCTCCTCGCCGCCGAGCGCCGCCTCCGCATGATTCCCACCTTTCTCGGCGCCCACGAAGTCCCCGATGAATACCGCGGACGCACCGCGGATTATGCCGACCTCGTCATCCACGAAATGCTCCCGCGCGTGGTCGAAGAGAGCCTCGCCGAGTATTGCGACATCTTCTGCGAGCCCACCGTCTTCCCCGTCGATCTCGCCCGCCCCGTCCTCCGCGCCGCCCAGGCGCTCGGCCTCGCCCTCCGCATCCACGCCGATCAGTTCACCCCCGATTACGCCTCCCTCCTCGCCGCCGAACTCGGCGCCGCCACCGCCGATCACCTCGAGTGCACCACCCCCGCCGCCTTCGCCGCCCTCCGCGCCGCCCGCGTCCAACCCGTCCTCCTCCCCGGCTCCGTCTATGCCCTCAGCCGCACCCGCTACCCCGATGCCCGCGGCATGATCGCCGCCGGTCTCCCCCTCGTCCTCGCCACCGATTTCAACCCCGGCTCCTCCCCCACCGCCTCCATGCCCATGATCCTCTCCCTCGCCGCCACCCAAATGCGCATGACCCCAGCCGAAGCCATCACCGCCGCCACCGTCAACGCCGCCTGCAGCCTCAATCGCGACCGCTCCATCGGCTCCCTCGAACCCGGCAAAGAGGCCGATTTCGTCATCCACGATTGCGACGATTACCGCGAACTCCCCTACTTCTTCGCCCGCGAATCCGCCCGCGAAGTTTACCTCCATGGCGTCCGCGTCTACCCTCCCGCCGACTAGCAAACCGATTCCCCGTGAGCCCGTCCCTTATACTGGTTACTAGATGAGGTTTGGCCGAATCCTGATGCTCGCGGCGGGCGGAACCCTGCTGGTCTGTACGTTGTTCGCCCAGCGTCCCTTCCGCCAGTATCCGGCCTGGGAATACTTCAATTTCGCCCTTCCCAACGATTGGAATGTCCCCGGCGAGTGGACCTTCGCCCGCCTCATGTACCCCACCACCTCCGTCCGCCTCGATTGGCAGAGCGAGTACAAGCGCGGCTTCGATTGGCGCGAAGGCAACACCAACTGGAGCATCGATTACCCGCGCTCCGACCGCCACCTCTCCGCCGCCATCCGCCGCCTCACCCGCATCCAATCCCGCTCCGTCGAGCAGCCCATCAACCTCGATGAAGACGATGACGTCTTCAACTACCCCTGGCTCTACGCCGTCGAAGTCGGCCACTGGGAACTCACCGATTCCCAGATCCGCAAGTTCCGCGAGTTCCTCCTCCGCGGCGGCTTCTTCATGTGCGACGATTTCCACGCCATCAACGAATGGGAAGTCTTCGTGTACACCATGGAGAAGGTCTTCCCCGATCGCAAAATCGTCGACATCCCCGATAGCGACCCCATCTTTCACACCGTCTTCGATCTCGACGAGCGCTATCAGGTCCCCGGCGCGCAGTTCCTCCAGAGCGGCAAAATCTATGAGAAGGATGCCCGCACCGGCAGCCCCGCCCACTGGCGCGGCATCTACGATGACAACGGCCGCCTCATGGCCGCCATCTGCCACAACATGGACCTCGGCGATTCCTGGGAAAATGCCGATGACCCCCAGTACCCCGAAAAATTCTCCGCCCTCGGCATCCGCATCGGAGTAAACTACATTACGTACGCCATGACCCACTAGGTCATGACGCACTAGGCCATGACCCACTAGGTCATGACGCACTGAGGAACAAGATGCGATCCGCTCTCCGGCAACCCATCGCGCGTTATCTGGCCGCGGGTATGATCCTGGAAGCGGTCGCTTTCTGTGTCGTCATGTCCGCCCCCTCCGATCAACCTCCAACCGCACTGCAACAACTGCTCGGCTACACCCAGATTCCAGGCGGTGCCCTGATGTCCCTGCTCTTCGGTCACGGGGTTGGCTTCCAGATCGACAAACTCCCCCGCCTCCTCGGCGGTGGCATTGTCTACACTGGCTTCGGCGTAACCTTCCTGTTCCAATCCGCACTCATGGCGCTCCCTTTCTACCTTGCCGCCTGCGCCTGGAAACAGTGGGGCCGTCACTCCCGCCAGCTATTCCCGCCCCTGCCGTGATCCCGCGGCGCTGACTGACCCCAACCGTCCTTACTTCGCCCCCTCGATCTTCGCCACCTGAATCATCCCCGTCTTCGCATCCAGCGTGCCGCTCACCGTCACCTTCTTCGCCGCGAACGCCGCCGGAGCCTTCTGGTCGCTCAACCCGTACATCTTCGGCCCCACCATCAGCACATACTTCGACCCGATCCGCACGCACTCCCGCACGCACTTCTCGTCCGGCGGCAGATTCATCATCTTGTGATCCAGCTTGCACATCGAATCCGAAATCACGCCCGTATACGTCTGCGCCGGACCCGCCGCTACAGCCAGTCCCGTCATCATCAAAACTACCGTCAATTTATTCATGATCCTGTCCCTTTCCCTGCATCGAAGAATTAATCAAATCCGCCTGCCGGCTCGCATTCAGCCGCCGCCACAACTCGTTGAACTGCGCTTCCGGCAGCGCCTGCTGCAACTGAAATCGAAACTCGCGCGTATCCGCATTCCACACCCCGTGATGCTCGCGCGTCACCACGCTCAAATCGAACGGGCCCGCGCTCGCCACATTCACAATATCCGCGAACCGCCACGTCCGCGATTGCTCTGCCGCGCCCGTCTCGTATACGATCCGGTCCGCGCCCACGCGCACCACGCCCTGCGAACCCCGAATCGTCCCCAGCAACTTCGCCGGCCTCTCCCACAACGCTGCTACCGTAGCATCCGGCAGGTCCGCCACGAAACGCCCGTCCAGCCGCTCCCGCCACTGCGCGTAGACGCCCTGCGAGAAGCCCGCCGGCAAATGGTCGAACACATACTCGCGGTCGCGCCCCAACTCCCACTTCTGATCCTCGTAGGTCACGATCCGCAGCATCCCCGCGCCCAACTCCACCTGCTGCATCTCCGCGAACTTCCACGTCCGCGAGTGCTTCTTTCCCTTTCCCGCCTCCGTGAACGAAACCCCCGTTTCCGCGACGCGCAACACCCCCTCCGCCCCCTTGCGCAGATGCTGATGCCGCACCGTCACCGTCTGCGCATTCAACCCCGCCGCGCACAGCAGCAGGATCACCATCCCCAGCCCCCGCCCCCGCCCCCGCCCCGTGGCGCAGGCATTCCTGCCTGCCGCGTCGAGATTCGTCTCGACGTGCTTCTCTTGCCTCCCCGCGCGCCTCTCCCCGCCCGCCTGTCCTACCGCCGCGCCGATTCTCATTTCCATCTCTAAGGCCTGTCCTACCGCCGCGCCGATTCCCGCCCGTGGCGCAGGCATTCCTGCCTGCAGCGTCGAGATT
>CAIRBY010000724.1 GCA_903876865.1 uncultured Acidobacteriia bacterium | reverse complement strand
GGTTGGGGAAGATCGCGAAGCTGGCGCGGCACGTGGAACTGGCGAACGATCCGGAGTTCGCGACGATCTACGGGGAAATGATGGCGCTGGCGCCGTGGAAGTTGCGGTAGGGCGGGCGGAAGCAGGGCAGGCGGTTCGCCTGCCAACTCGGCACGGCCGTGGAGTTGGCAGGCAAAACTGCCTGCCCCACCGTCTGGGATGAGTGGCAGTGAGGCGGCGGTCCCAGCGCTTGCGCACTGGGCTAGGATCTTGCGCCCTGCGGGCTGAAGGCGAGCGGGGGACGGGTGATTTTGCGACTTCGCGGTCTGTTAGTCTGTTATGTCCCGATGCCTACTGGCCGATCCCGCTGGACGATTTGCGCGCTGTTGTTTTTCGCCACCACGGTGAATTATGCCGACCGGCAGATTCTGGGGATTCTGGCGCCGGGGTTGCAGAAGGAGATCGGCTGGTCGGAATCGGAGTACGGGCTGATCGTCACGGCGTTTCAGGCGGCGTATGCGCTGGGGCTGTTGGGCGCGGGGAGATTGATCGACCGCATCGGCACGCGACTGGGGTATTCGCTGGCGCTCGGCTGGTGGAGCGTGGCGGCGATGCTGCACGGGGTGGCGAGTTCGGCGATGGGCTTTGCGGGGGCGCGGTTTCTGCTGGGGTTGGGGCAGGCGGGCAATTTTCCGGCGGCGATCAAGACCGTGGCGGAGTGGTTTCCGAAACGGGAACGCGCGATGGCGACGGGGCTGTTCAATTCGGGATCGAACGCGGGCGCGATTGTGGCGCCGCTGGTGGTGCCGTGGTTGACGCTGCGCTTCGGCTGGCGGTGGGCCTTCGCGGCGGTGGGCGGCGCGGGGCTGGTGTGGATCGCGGCGTGGCTGCTGCTGTATCGCAACGCGCCGGGGCGCGTGCAGGCCGATGAACCGGTGGAAGCGGAGACGCACATTCCGTGGAGGGTGCTGATCGCCAACCGGCCGGTGTGGGGAATCCTGCTGGCGCGCTTTGTGACCGACCCGGTGTGGTGGTTCTACCTGTATTGGGGACCGAAGTTTTTGAATACGCAATTCGGGCTGAAGCTGGATCAGATTGGCGCGCCGGTGGCGGCGATGTACCTGTTCAGCAGCGTGGGCGGGGTTTTCGGCGGGTGGCTCTACTCTTTCCTGGCGGGGCGCGGCCATAGCAGCAACGCGGCGCGCAAACTGGCGATGCTGGCGTGCGCGGTGATGGTGCTACCGATTGTGGCGGCGCCGCGGGTGGCGAATGCGTGGGTGGCCACGGGCCTGATCGCGCTGGCGATGGCGGGGCATTGCGGCTGGGCTGCGAACATCTTCACCACGGTTTCCGATCTCTTCCCGAAGCGCGCGGTGAGTTCGGTGACCGGCATCTGCGGCTTCGGCGGGGCGGCGGGCGGAATGCTCGTCTCGACAGCCGTGGGCTTCGTGTTGCAGGCCACGGGAAGCTATCTCACGATTTTCGCGCTGGCCAGTTTCTCTTATCTGGTGGGCCTCGGTATGATCCAACTGATGTGCCCGCGTCTCGACACCGTCAACCTGAAGGAACTTCCGCTATGACCGCTACGAGCAGCAGAGAGCGCGTACTGCGCACCTTGAGTCACGAGCAGCCGGACCGCATCCCGGTGGATTTCGGCGCGACCTTTGTTTCGGGCATCCACTCGAGTTGCGTGGTGGCGCTGCGCGAATACTTCGGGCTGGAGAAGCGGCCGGTGAAGGTGATCGACCCGGGGCAGTTGCTGGGCGGGATCGAAGAAGATCTGAAGTGCGCGATGGGCATCGATACGGAAGGCGTGATCCGGCGGATGACGCGCTTCGGATTTCCGGCGGAGGATTGGAAGCCGTTCCGGATGTACGACGGCACGGAAGTGCTGGTGCCGGGGCGCTTCAATTTCACGATCGACGAGAATGGCGATACGCTGCTGCATCCGCTGGGCGACATCACGAATCCGGCGAGCGCGCGGATGCCGAATGGCGGCTACTTTTTCGACGCGATCATCCGGCAGGAGCCGTTCGACGAGGAGAATCTGAACCCCGCGGATAATCTGGAAGAATACGGGCCGATCGCCGAGGAGGAGTTGGCGCATCTGGAGCGCGAGGCGCGGCGGGCGCACGGGACGGGGCGGGCGGTGGTGGCGAATTTCGGCGGCACGGCGTTCGGCGATATCGCGCTGGTGCCGGCGGTGGGGCTGCCGCATCCGAAGGGCATCCGCGACATCACGGAGTGGTACATGGCGACGCGGTCGCGGCGCGAGTTCGTGCACGCGGTGTTCGCGGGGCAGTGCGAGATTGCGCTGGCGAATCTGGCGCGGATCGCGGCGCGGGTGGGCGACCTGGTGGACGTGGTGAATATTTGCGGGACGGATTTCGGCACGCAGACTTCGAGCTTCTGTTCGGTGAGTACGTTCCGCGAATTGTGGATGCCGTATTATCGCGAGGTCAACAGCTGGGTGCACAAGAACACGCGCTGGAAGACGTTCAAGCATTCGTGCGGGGCGGTGGAGAAGTTCGTGCCCTCGTTTTTGGAATCGGGCTTCGATATTCTGAACCCGGTGCAGTGCTCGGCGACGGGGATGGACGCGGAGACGCTGAAGCAGAAGTACGGACGCGAGCTGGTGTTCTGGGGCGGCGGGGTGGATACGCAGCAGGTGCTGCCGTTCGGGACTCCGGAAGAGGTGCGGGAGCAGGTGCTGCGGCGCTGCGAGGCGTTCGCGGACGGGGGCGGATTTGTGTTTAATACGGTGCACAACGTGCAGGCGCGCACGCCGGTGGAGAACATTATCGCGATGTTGCAGGCGGTGGAGAGTTTTAACGGGCGGTGAGGGCGGAGTCAAAATCGAGAATGGTGACAGGCTGAAGCCTGCACTACCAAGGCTGGGATAGGCACGCTCGGGCGCGGAAGAGCGGTGCAGAGAAGAGCGGGACGAGGGCGTCCCGCGCGGACCAGGGGTCCGCCCCACAATTGCTGGCGAGGGGAAGAATCAGTGGGAGTGAATTTAAGACGCATGCTACTTTCCCTTTGCGGGGAGAAGCGATAGCAGCAGCATGGCGGCTGCGAGCTGGAGGATGATGTAGTTGCCGGTGGCGCCGGGCGGAGTGTGGGCGAAGGTCACGGGCTTCATGTGGCCGACCAGCATTCGCAAGAGCGTCTCGACGATCAACAGCACGTACATGGCGGGGACGAGCGAGCGGTAGCGGAAGGCGACGGCAAGTTGGATCAGGGCATAGATCAACTGGGCGCTGCCCCACAGGGCGAAGGCGAAGACGATGCCATCCGCGCCGGGCACGGAGAGGTTCATGCCGGCGATGCTGCCCGCGCCGCCATCGGGCGCGAGCAAATGGATGCAACTGCGGACCGTGCTGATCACAGCAAGCAGCGTGAAGACGTAGACGGGTAGCTTGCGGCCGGGGACGGCGTTGTTGGCGATGGCAGGCAGCAGGAGGGAGAGTCTGGTCGGCATGAGGCGGCTCTCCCTATATTGCGCTATTTCGGGGCGGCGGCCGGGGCGAGTTCGAACCAATCGATGCGGGCTCCGGGGGTGCGGCTGACGAGGCGCACGGTGTGCGCGCCCGCGCCGAGTTCCAGGGGTTGGCCGAGCGTGACGGTGGTCCAGGTGGAGAGCGCGGCGCCTTTGGCGGGACGGAGGGCCATGCTGCGCATGTTGCTCTCATCGACGAGGACGGTGAAGCCTCCGGTGGCGGCGCTCCACCAGCAGTTGGCGCGGAGTTGGTAGACGCCATCGGCGGGGATCTGGAGGCGATAGGTGGCGCTGGCATCGGGGGTGACGAATTCGCGCGCGCCGGTGATGCTCTCGCTCTCCTGCTTGGAAGCAGCGGGTGGAGCGCCGACGTACTTGCCCTGCGAGGCGGCGGCATCGGCGGCGATGGCGAGGGGCGCGGTGACTGACGCGGCGGACTCGGCTTCGACGCGGATGGGCTTTGCTGTAATCGCCGGAGGCTCTGCGGTAATGGCCGGGGGCTTGGCGTTGGCGCGGCCGAGCAGGGCGTTGGTGTATTCGAGCCACGCGTGCAGGCCCTGCGCGTCATAGGTTGCGCCGGAGGCGAAGGGCTTGGTTTCGCGCGCGATGCGGATATCGGCTTCGACATCGGGGAGGTAGAGCTTCCAATCGAACTGGCCGAATAGCCACACCTCGTGAGTGATGTAGTGGTTCTGCGTGGCGGCGACGACACCGCGCCAGGCGGCGAGCGAGGCTTCGAGGTGGGTGATGGCGTCGCGCTGCTCCTGCACGGGAGCGCCGAACATCCAGCGGGCGAGGTGGGCTGCGCCGCGCAGCTTTTCGGCGTAGTAGACGCCGAGATTGCCCCAGGCTGTGAGATCGAGGGCGGTGCATTCGAACTCTTTGGCGCCGCGCTCGACCTTGGGCCTGGCACGGGCGAGCAGTTGGAGCGCGCTCGAGCCGTATTGCTGGAGGCGGTCGGCAACCTCGAGTGGTCCAACGGTCTTGGACTTGACGCCGGCGACGAATTCGGGGATGTTCGCCATCTCATCCCCGATGGTGTTGTTGAAGATGTAGGTGCGGATATCGTGATACATGGCGGCGCGGCGGTAGTTCACGCGGGCCTGTTCGTAGGCGGTGTTCCAACTGCCGATGGAGCCTTCGGGATACCAATCGCCGTTCATGTAATTCCAGTGATAGGAGGTGATGAGCGGAGAGATTTTTCCAGCCTGGTGCATGGCCTCATAGACATCGTCTCCGGCGGCTCCAAAGCGCTGGCGGAACTGATCGCGCCAGGTGGTTTCGGGTTCGGCGGCGTTGTAGCCGAGGCGTCCCCAGAGCATGTAGCGGAACCAGTGCTTTTCGAATTTGTACTGCCAGTCGAGGTGGGCTTTAGCGGCCTCGGTGTGGATGCGATCGACGCCGGGCACATCGATTTCGGAGCCTTCGACGAAGCCCGCGGCATCGGGGCCTGCCAAGTTGCGGATGGTGTCGCGGACGAATTCGGGATCGCCCCAGCGGAGGATGTAGAGATCGTCGTTGCGCAGGTGCCAGAGGAGTTTGTAGCGGCCGTGCGCGAGCGCGACCCATTTCGGATCGAGCACGTGGGGCTTGACGGAGGAGTACATGTGCTCGCCGTTGACCTTGATATCGAGATAGACGGGGCCGGGATATTTGACGGAATCGAGCATGGCGGAGAGGGCGCCGGGATCGGCCTGCCAGTAGCGGAGGATGAAGGGGACGGAGCGGCCGAGTTGCTTGAGGGCGGCGAAATAGGTATCGGCGATCCAATCCATTTTCTGCTTGGCGGTGAGCGGCTCCATGCGTTCGCCTGCGGTGGTGCCGAGGCCGGTGAGCATGGGGTAGGTGGCGAAGAGGGCCTTGATGGCTTCGCGCTGATAATCGCGGACAAGGGGCGAATCGAAGGCGGCGTTGGGGAGCTGGTGGCGCTCGGCGAAGGCGCGGGAGACGTGGATGTTCCAGGTGACGAGGTAGGTATCGATGCCGCGGTCGGCGGCCATCTGGAAGAGCTGGCGGAAGAAGGCGATGTTGCGATCGAGTTCGGCGGCGGGGAGGTTGGTGGCCTCGGGGTATTTGGGGATGCGCACCATGCGGTCATAGGGGTGGGCGCTCCAGAAGGTGATGGCGTTGTAGCGGTTGCGCGCGGCCATATCGAGGAATTTGCGCCAGTAATCGAGGCTCCAGAACCACTGGTTGTTGGCGAGGTCTTCTTCGGAGAGGTAGCCGGTGCCGGGGAGGGGGACGTTGAATTTGAGGGCGCGGAGGGCGAGCGAGGGCTGCACGTCCGTATCGCGGGCGGAGCCGTTGGCCTCGAGCTGCGCGGCGAGTTCGAGGGCTCCATACATGACGCCGCGGGCATCGCCGCCGGTGACGGCGTAGCCGGAGGGCGAGGCGCGGATGCGGAAGGCTTCGGGCTTGAGGCTGGTGGAGAGGGCGAGGGTGACGGGGCTCGCGGCTTTGGCGGCGGTGGCGCTGCGGATGGCGGCGGCGCCGAATTCAGTGACGGGGCCGGGCACCTGATTGGTGACGAGGGTAGCGGCGCCCGCCGCGCAGGCGAGCAGCAATCCGATGCTGCCGGTGAGAGTGGTCGCACGAAGCATTTTCGATCTCCAGGCCTGAAACTCGGCTAGGGACATGATAACCGCTGGCGGCGGGCGACGTGGAGCGGCTCCGCCGGCTGGCATAACTGCTCGCGGGTCTGCCTGCGCCTACTTCCGTGGCGGCGCACCGGGCTTCGGAAGAAGGGGCGTGGGTTGAAGCTGCTATACTCCGGCAATGCGATCCGCGACGCGGCTCAAGAGAGAATGGCCGATCGCTCCCGCGCTTTCCGAGGCACCGATCGAAGACGCCCCGGGATGCGCAAGATGAGGGTGAAGGGACGGCAGGCTGACTTCGGGATCTGTACAGCCGGTTGGCGCACCTTCGACGCGCTCGCGCACCGGTTCCAGGGACTTCCAGAGAGGGTTCACCAATGAGTCAGGCGCCGGTTACTTCCAACGGGATTCGTGTTCGCGCGGCGCAGTTATTGCATCCCGGCACGCGGCTGGGGCTCGCCACACTGTGGTCGGGCGGGCTCGGCGGGCTGCTGATCGCACTTTCTTTTCTGACCGGTTCTCCGTTTGGTTCGGCGTTATCTGGTTGGGCTACCTTCGCCACTCTGATTTTTGCGGTGTGCGCCTCGCTGCTGTTTTTTGGCTGGGTGCGGCGGGTGGTGATGTGGCGGCTGCGGAACCGGTTGATCGTCAGCTACCTCTTCATCGGCATCATCCCGATCGTTCTGCTGTTGCTGATGGCTGCTCTGAGCGGCTTCCTGTTTGCCGGACAATTCGCTACGTACGTCGTGCTCTCTCAGTTGCGCGCTACATTGCATCATCTGGAGGCCGCGAACGGGGCGCTGGCCGAGCATTTGAACACGCTGGAAAGCGCGGGCAAACTGAACGAGCAGATCGCGGGACAGCTCGCGGCGTTGACCGACAGGAGCTTTCCGTTACGGAAGGTCACGGTGGTGCGGGGCACAGAGACCTTCATGGTAGCGGCTAACGGAAGTGGCGGCGCCGGCGGGCGGCGCGAGACCAGAGCCTCCATCCAAGGCGATTTCGACGGCTTTGTGGTGGATCGTGATCGCCTGTATCTGCGGGCGGTGAAGAGTTACGGACCGCGGCTCACGGTGATCGCGGAGGTTCCGGTGACACCCGAACTGCTGGTGGCGGCCACGGCTCAAATCGGCGCGGTGATTCTGCTGCTGCCGGATCGCGGAGGCGATGTGCAAATCCCGCCGCCGGCGACGCCCAGCCCCCAAGCCCGTCAGATTCTGCGGGCAGGGAGCGTGCCGCCATCGGCTCAGCGGTGGGACCCCACTTCTGAATTCTTCACGTTGTTCGATGTCATCGATGGCGAAACCGGGAAACACCAGATGGGCGCGGTGGGAGTGACCACCCGCCCTTCGCTGCTATACAGCGCATTGTTTTCCACGCTGGGCGACGAGTCGAAGATCTTGCAGCGCGCGCTGCTGGGCCTGGTGATTTTCTTCGGCCTGATCGAACTTGCGGCTCTCTATACAGGCATCCGGCTTTCGCGGGGAATGACGCTGGCGGTGGCGGAACTCTATACGGCGACCGAGCACGCGGAGCGCAGCGATCTGGCGCACCGCATCGATGTCCGAGGCGATGATCAGCTGGCGGCTCTGCAGCAATCGTTCAACTCCATGGCGGAATCGCTGGAGAAACTGCTGGCGGAACAGAAGGAGAAGCAGCGGCTCGAGAGCGAGCTCGCGATCGGACATGAAGTGCAGGAATCGCTTTTCCCGCACCGGTTCACGGGCCTTTCGTCGCTGGAGATGTTGGGTGTGTGCCGTCCCGCCCGGTCGGTCAGCGGCGACTATTACGATTTCATTCCGCTGGGGACGGACCGGGTGGTGGTGGCGGTGGGCGACATCAGCGGCAAGGGAATCTCGGCGGCGCTTTTGATGGCGACGGTGCACGCGTTCATTCGCGCTTACTCGCTGGAGCCGGAGAGAGTGATTTCGCAAGGGGCGGCGGAGGGGGCATTGCAGCAGGGCGACCCGCACATGTACTACCGGGGGGACGGGACCACCCAATCGCGGCTGGCACCGGGCAGGCTGATGGCGACGTTGAACTATCAGCTGTTTCGCAGCACGCCGCCGGAGAAGTACGCAACCATGTTTCTGGCCTGCTACGATGCGGCATCGCGGGAGCTGCGGTATTGCAATGCCGGGCACCTGCCGCCGATCCTGATGCGGGCCGATGGCAGTGTGGTGCGGCTGGACACATCCGGCACCGTGGTGGGTCTTTTTGACGGAGAGACCTACGAGGAATCGGCGGTGACGATGGAGCCTGGCGACCTGTTGGCGGCATTCAGCGACGGCGTGACG
>CAIRBY010000723.1 GCA_903876865.1 uncultured Acidobacteriia bacterium | reverse complement strand
CGCCGCGGGAATCCTGCGCGAGGCGGGCTTCGGAGAGTTTTCGATCCATGGAGACATGGTGATCGCTCACCTCGGGGCGCTTGGCGGAGGGCCGGGCGCAATGGCGCTGGCAGGCACCGGCGCCGTTTATCTGGGGCGGGCAGAGAAGAGCGCGTGGACCAAAGCGGGCGGCTGGGGCTATCTGATCGGCGACGAAGGCAGCGCCTACTGGATCGGGCGCATGGCATTGACGGCAGCTTCGCGCGCCCGCGACGGCCGGGGCCCGGCCACGCGCCTGGTTGACGCCATCCGCGGCAGCCTGCGGGTGGAGAAGTTCGAGGACGTGATCGGACTTCTCTATGGCCGGGAAGGCATGGTGCGAGAGATCGCCGGGCTGAGTCGGCTGGTGGACGAAGCGGCGGAGGGCGGCGACCCGGCAGCCTCGGCGATTCTGTGCGACGCCGGGAGAGAACTGGCCGCGGGAATCTCCGCGGTGATCGGGCGCGGCGGACTTTCCGGCACTTGCCGGGTGAGCTACCAGGGCGCCGTGCTGCGCGATTCCCGAACCGTGCGCGAAGCGTTTTGCGAAGCGGTATTAGCGGAGTGGCCAAGCGTGCAGGTAACGGCCCCGGCACATGCACCGCTGTTCGGCGCATGGCTGCTGGGCGCGCGACAATTACAGTGGAAGGAGAGCGTGGCATGAGTTCCTTCGACTACATCGGCGGCCTGCAGGCGATTCTGGAAGAGATCCGCACCACGCAACTGGATGCGATCCGAGAGGCGGGCCAGATGGTGGCAGCAGCTCTGGCCTCGGGCGGAATCGTGCATGTGTTCGGCAGCGGCCACTCCCACCTGATTGCCGAAGAGGCCTTCTTCCGCGCCGGCGGATTGGCGCCGGTGCACCCGATCTTCGACCCGCGACTGCAGTTTCTGGAAGGCGCGATGGAAAGCACGCGCGCAGAACGTGAGCCCGGCTATGCACGGCGGATTCTGGAGCGCGAGGAACTGCATCCGGAAGATGTCGCGATCGTGATCTCGAATTCCGGGCGCAATGCCGTGCCGGTAGAGATGGCCGAAGAGATGCGTGCGCGCGGCGTGAAGGTGATCGCCATCACCAGCGTGCGCCAATCACAGGTTCTGGCGGCGCGCACCGTTTCGGGAAAGCGCCTGTTTGAAGCAGCCGATCTGGCGATCGACAACTCCGTTCCCGAAGGCGATGCGCTGCTGGAACTGAGCGGGCAGGCGCACAGGATTGGCGCTTCCTCCACGATGGCAGGCGCGGCCATCGTCAACTCGATCATGATCGAGGCGGCGTTGGAACTGACGCGGCTGGGCATGGCAATCCCGTTGTTGCCCAGCGCCAACACATCGGATAGCGATGCGGCACTGAAGGCGCTGCTCGGGCGCTACAGTTCGCGCATCCGGCATTTTGAGGAAAGAGATCGATGAACAACATGACGACGTCTCCCTTCGTGAAATTGACGCGGCCCGGCGCAGCCCTGGCCGGATCCCTGCTCCTGTTGCTGACGGGGTGTGCGTCGCAGCCTCCTGCTCCGGCCCCGGTCGCGACCGCGGCGGCGAGGAAACTCTCAGCCAGGACTTTCGATTCCGGCTTTGCGGAGGCCCACGACACCTATAACGGCATCTCCGCGGCGAGCGATGGCAACATCTACTACGCCCTCTCCTCAGAGAAGGTGGACCTGGCGGCGCAGATGTACTGCTACAACCCGAAGACCGATCAGATCAAGCATCTGGGCGACCTGACGGAGGCGTGCGGCGAGAAGGGCGCGGGCGCGATCGCACAGGGCAAATCGCACGTCAGCTTCGCGGAAAGCAACGGCAAGCTCTACTTCGCCACGCACATCGGTTACTACGACATCATCGATGGGCAGGAAAAGCCTGGTGCGCCGCCGAAGGGAATGAAGAAATACCCCGGTGGCCACTTCCTCTCTTACGATATTGCCAGTGGCAAGTACGAAAGCCTCGGCATCGCGCCGCGCAACGAAGGCATCATCACCTTCACTATGGATAAGCAGCGCAAGCGGCTATACGGCATCAGCTGGCCGAGCGGCCACTTCCTGCGCCTGGACATCGCCAAGCGCGACCTGAAAGATCTGGGGCTGATCTCCGAACAGGGCGAGGACGGCAAGGGCGCGACCTTCCGCACCATCTGCCGCTCGCTCACGGTCAACCCGGAGGATGGCTCGGTATACTATTCCACCTCCGATGGCGTGATCCATCGCTACGTGCTGGCGAAGGACGACATCGAAGCGGTGGAGAGCGACAACCTGAAGAAGGATTACTTCGGGCTCTACGACCCCAGTTCTCCGGGACACATGGGCTACAACTGGCGGCAGACGTTCTGGTACGGACCCGAGAAAGCGATCTACGGCGTGCACGGCAACTCCGGCTACCTGTTCCGCTTCGCGACCGAATCGGGCCAGGTGGAGGTGATCGACCGCATCACGTCGGAGCCTTCCAAGGCGAGCGGAATGTTCGACCAGTTCAGCTACGGCTATCTGGGCTTCGCACTGGGACCGGACGGGCACACGATCCACTACCTGACCGGCGGTCCGATCTATGTGGAAGGCAAGCGCGTGGCCGGCAAGGCCAGCACGGCCAAAGGAGAATCCAAGGGTCGCGAAGACCTGCATCTGGTGACGTACGACATCGCGGCGCACAAGTATGTGGATCACGGACCGATCTACCTGCCCAACGGGCAGCGGCCGACCTACGTGAACTCGATTGCGGTAGGACTGGACGGTTCGGTCTACGCATTGACGCGCGTGGAAGAGACCGAGCACGCACGCACGGACCTGATGCGCATTCCGCCGGTGGCCTCCGCGGGTACGAACTAGGAAGGGAGCCATGCGAGCCAACTTAATCGCGGTTCTGACGCTCTGTGCCGCCGGACTCCACGGCGCGGAAATGAAAGCGGGTGCGGCGAAGGTGGAGATCACGCCGGCAACGCCGGTGTGGCTGAGCGGTTACGCGGCGCGGACCCATGCCTCGGACGGCGTGCTGCAGCCGCTCTGGGCCAAGGCACTCGCGCTGGAGAGCGCCAAGGGGCAGCTTGTGGTGATCGTCACCATCGACGTGGTGGGAATCCCGCGCACGGTGGCGGATGAGGTGGCGGCGCGGGCGCAGAAGCAGTATGGCCTGGAGCGCGGGCAACTGCTGTTGAACGCGAGCCACACGCACACGGGTCCGATGGTATGGCCGAACCTGATGAACCTGACGGTGGTTTCGCCCGAAGAGGAGAAGAAGTTGGTGGCGTACAGCCACACCCTGACGGACGCGTTGGTGAACGTAACCGGCGCAGCGTTGAAGGATCTGGCTCCGGCCAAGCTCTCTTACGGAGAAGGCACGGCCGTCTTCGCGATGAACCGGCGCCTGCCGACTCCCACGGGGATTAAGAATTCTCCGTACCCGGAGGGTCCGGTGGATCATCGAGTGCCTGTGGTGAAGGTGCTGGACCGGGCCGGCAACGTCCGCGCGATCCTCTTCGCCTACGCGTGCCACAACACCACGCTGGGCGGCGATATCTACCAGTTCAGCGGCGACTACGCGGGCTATGCGCAGGCCGCGCTGGAGCGGGAGCACCCCGGCGCGACCGCGCTGTTCATGATCTTGTGCGCGGGCGATCAGAACCCGTATCCAAGGGGCACGGTGGCGCAGGCCGAGCAGCACGGCAACGAACTAGCGGCGGCGGTGGATCGCGTGCTTGGCGGCGCCATGACTCCAGTCACAGGCCCGGTTCGCACCACGTTCCGCCTGACCCAATTGCAACTGGCGGCGCGGACGCGCGAGGAGTTCCAACAGGAATTGAAGAGCACGGTCCCGGCCGTGGTCCGGCGCGCGGAGACCATGCTGAAGGCGATGGACGCGGGCAAACGCATCGACAGTGTGGAGTATCCGATGGCGGCTGTGCGCTTCGGGAAGAGCCTGACCCTGCTGGCGCTGGGCGGAGAAGTGACGGTGGATTACGCGCTCCGCATGCAGCGCGAATATCACGGCGAACCGGTAATCACCGCGGCATACTCGAACGACGTGATGTCTTACATTCCCTCCGCGCGCGTGTTGCGCGAAGGCGGCTACGAACCGGTGGATTCGATGGCTTACTACGGCCTCTCCGGCCCGTATGCGGGCGATGTGGAGGAGCGCGTCTTCACCGCCATCCATCAGGTACTGAAGCAGGTGGGGCGATAGCGGTCGCAACACCTGTGGAGTGACTGTAGGCCCAGGCAGCGCCGCGAAAGGGGCGCTACTCCTTCAGCACGCTGTCGTCGTACCAGGGGCTGTAGAGGCCGCGGTCGCCCTTTTCCAGCTTGAAGCCCGCGTGTTCGTTCAGGTCGAGATGAAATTTGACGCGGCGTACCTGGCTATCGGAATAGACCCGGCCTTCCAGTTCCTTGCCGATCAGACTCACCAGATCGGCGAAGAACTCGGCGGGGAAGACAAAGGCGGGGCGGCGCTGCAAATCCGCCTCGGCCGGCGTCAGCACTTCCAGGGAGCGGCAGTAGCACTTGACCACGGGGGCCATGCGATCATCCTCGCCCAGCATGCGAGCCTCGGAGAGGCGGAGTTTGAGCAGCCTGCCGCCGCGGAGTTCCACGGCATCGAAATCCGGGGCACCGGAGTTTTGTATGGTCACTTCACTTCTCCCGGCCCAGCCGCGGTTGTAGAGAGCAACTCACGCACTTTCGCAGCCAGAGCGACAGGGCGGTACGGTTTGGGCAGGAAGTGGGCACCGGCACCGGTCAGTTCCGCCAGATGAATGGAATCATCGGTGTGGCCGGAGACGAACAGCACCTTCATATCGGGGCGGACGCGCAGCAACTGCTGGACCATCTCAGTGCCATTCATGCCCGGCATCATGACGTCACTGATCACGAGATCGATAATAGTTTCCTGCGCGGCGGCAAGAGCGATCGCGGCGAAGCCGTCCGCGGCGGCAAGCACGCGGTACCCGTAATG
>CAIRBY010000722.1 GCA_903876865.1 uncultured Acidobacteriia bacterium | reverse complement strand
TCCCCACCCTCACCTCTCCCCGTGGCACCCTCACCACCCGCCTCCTCGACGCCGCCGGCCGCATGGGCGTCAGCTCCCAAACCGCCCGCCGCAAATACGACACCTGGCGCCACGCGCAGCACAGCATCCGCGCCCTCATCAACCATGCCAAAATCCCCGCACAAGACTCCACCCTCACCCCCCAATTCCTCGACTGGTTCAAATCCCTAGCCGAATCCAACCAACGCAAGACCAGCCCCGCCTGGCGCAAATTCGTCCGCCTCTGGCACCGTGGCGAAACCATCCCCGGCATGGACAACTCCCTCCCCCGCCACACCCTGCCCGCCGGCTTCGGCTACGACAACATCGCCCGACGCATCCGCGACCGCTTCGCCACCACCGCCATGCGCCAGGGCCTCGGCACCGCCCTCGCCAAATGCGGCCCCCAGGTCTTCTCCAACCGCGCCTCCCTCTGGCTCATGTCCCACATGCAGATTGACGACCTCTGGCACGATAACTTCGTAGTATTCCAGCGCCAGATCGTCCGCGTCTTGGAACTCGACGCCCTTGACCCCTTCAGCGGCTACCTCATCGCCCACGGCTGCAAACCCCGCACCCAGAAACCCGACGGCACCTTTGACAACCTCAAAGAACGCTACGCCCGCCTACTCGTCGCCAGCATCTTCCACACCACCGGTTATTCCCCGCGCGGTACCACCCTCCTCGCCGAACACGGCACCGCCGCCATTAGCGAACACGTCGCCCGCGTCCTCCACGATCGCACCGGCGGACTCATCAAGCTCCGCGAATCCGGCATCACCGGCGACGAACAAGCCATCATCGGCTGGCGTGGCCAGGGCAAAGGCAATCCCCGCTTCAAAGCCGCCCTCGAATCAATGCGCAACCTCAAGCACAACGAACTCGCCGACGCCCGCACCGTCCCCGCCCAAACCGGCAAAGACACCGACCACCGCCCCGAATACCTCCACGCCCAGCTCAAAGACTGCGAGAACCTCCTCAAAGCAATGGCCGTCCTCGCCGTCAAGAACCCCGACCGCGCCCGCCAGCTCCGCCTCAACCTCCTCGACTACCACGCCGATTTCTTGCCCCTCTTAACCGACGTTTATCGCACCATTAACGACCGCACCTGGCACAACCTCCAGGGCTGGCACGAATCCGGCAACATCGTCATTGACTACCGCACCACCCCCAGCGCCGATCACTGGCTCTCCGATGCCGAACTCTCCGCCCTGCCAGACATCTCCCGCCAGCTCCTCCTCACCGCCGCCCAGGCCGATCCCCGCTACCTCCGCCAGCGCAAACTCTCCCCCGCCGAAGTCTGGCGCTCCCACGCCCACGAACTCATCACCATCCCGCCCTTCGTCGTCGGCGAGCTGATCGGCGATGACTACGCCCGCGAGCTAGAAGTCGTCGGCGCCTACTTCCGCGAGTTCCAAGACGCCGAACTCTGCCCCGAGCCCCTCCACTACGAATCCGTCATCACCACCCCCGACGGCCACCGCCAGCAGCTCCCCGACGGCAAGTATCTCGTCTTCTGCAACCCCTTCAATCTCTCCCAAATCTACGTCCACAACGCCCGCCACGTCTGCCTCGGCATTGCCCCCCGCGTCCAGCGCATCAACCCCGACGACCTCCACCAGCTCCACACCGCCTTTGCCTACCGCGCCAAACGCCTCGCCGAACTCCAAACCCCCATCCTCCGCCGCCACGCCGGCCTCGTCCGCGAAGAAACCGCCCGCCTCGCCCACAACGCCCGCGTCCTCGATACCTCCCGCCCCTTTACCCAGGTCGAGCGCGACCAGGCCACCCGCATCACCACCGATGGCCCCGACGCCGCCGCCGACATTCTTGCCTCCCCAGAGGCTATGCCCTCCGACGCTTCCCAGCAGGAGGGCGACGATCTTCTCAGCGCCATAGTCAGCCATTCGCCGACCGCTGAGCAGTAAACAACAACAAACACAAGTAAATACAATGCAACCTCATATCGAACAAACCCTCGCCGACCTCGGCCAGCGCATCAACACCCTCACCACCATCCGCGACGGCATCCTCGCCGAATTCTGCAGCCTGGTCCCCATAGCTCCCCTAGCTCCCATTACTCCCATCTATCCCCTTCCCCTTCCCGCCAAACCCTCTCGCGCACCGGCCAAGTCTCCCGCCAAAGTCTCCCCCAAATCCCCTCGCAGCGCCCCCGCCCGCACTGCCGGCGCTCAAGCTGTCATCTCCGCCACCGCCGCCCTCACCGAGCCCTTCACCGGAGTCCAGATTTGTTCCGTAACCCCGCTCACCAAGAACGGCGCCGGCTCCGCCATCAACCGCTGGACAAAAAAGGGTTGGCTCAAGAAGGTCGGCTTTGGCCAATACGTTCGCACCGCCAAATTCCCCGCGGCTATTGGCAATCGGCCCCCTCCCATTCCCGTCCCCTCGCCCGCTGCCCCTGCCGGCACCCCCAAGAACATCGATCGCCTGCTCGCCGACGCCTGCGCCCAGCGCGACCACGCCCGCGAGAGTGGCCGCCCCGAAATGGTCGCACTATTCCAGCGTGAGATCGACAGCCTAACCGCCACCCTCGACTAATCACGTTTCACGTTTCACGTTTCACGTTTCACCTCTCACTACTCCCATGCTCTCAACCTCCGAACAATGCCTCCCGCCATCGGATCGCTCCGACGCCCCAGACACCCCCCTATCCCCGCTCTCCGACCCGCATACGGCCGCGATGGCCGCAATGGCCGAAGCCCGCGAGCGAATCCCCGGCGACGTAGTCAACAAGGCCACCGCCGCCCTGCCCGACAACGAACGCAGCGCCATCCGCCGCTTCCATGCCCACTACATGGAACAAGACCTCACCCTCAACGAAGCCGCCAAGCTAATCTACGTGTCCTCCGCTACCCTCTCCCTCACCTTCCGCGGTAAGTATGACGGCAAGATCGCCAACGTCGTCACCGCCATCGAGCGCTTCTTCGAACTCGAAGACCGCCGCAACCAGGGCCGCAAGCTCCAATTCATCCCCACCAAACTCACCGACCGCATCTGGAAAGTCTGCGACGCCGCCCTGGAATTCCAGCGCTGCGCCTTTGTCTTCGGCGACAGCCAGATCGGCAAAAGCGAATCCCTCGCCGCCTACGCCACCAGCCACAACCACGGCAGCACCATCTACCTCAGCGTCCCCACCGGTGGCCACATCTCGCACTTCCTCTGCCGCCTCGCCGATACCCTCCGCATCAGCGCCCGCCTCCGCCCCGCCGAACTCCGCCAGCGCATCATCGGCGCCTTCGACTCCCGGATGCTCCTGATCGTTGACGAAGCCCACCAGTGCATCATCGAACACGCCTACAGCACCTGCCGCCTCCAGACCATCGAGTTCATCCGCGAAATCTTCGACCAAACCCACTGCGGCCTCGTCATCTGCGCCACCAAAGTCTTCCAGGAAGCAATGGAGCGCGGCGCCCTGGAGAAGCTCCTCCGCCAGATGAAGCGCCGCCGCCTCTGCGCCCTGAATCTCCCCGATCAGCCCACCCAGCAGGACCTCAACACCTTCAGCGCCGCCAACGGCCTGCCCCCCTCCCACGGCGAAGCCCGCAAGCTCGAAGCCAGCATGGTCGAAAGCGAAGCCCTCGGCATGTGGCTCACCCTCCTGCGCATGGCCGCCAAGCTCGCCAGCCAGCGCAAGCAAAAGCTCGAATGGTCCCACGTCATCACCGCCCACACCGGCCTCCTCCAGCTCGAAACCGGCTCCAATTAACCCACAATTCCAAATCACGTTTCACGTTTCACGTTTCACATCCATAACTCCCATAAATAAAAAATGAAAACTAGAATCAAACTAAACCTCCCCCTCATCACCACCCGCGACGAAGCCGAAGCCGTTATGAACGACCTTGCCACCTACGTCAACGAACGCCGCAAAGTCACCGCCGACCTTGACGCCGAAATCCTCTCCGCCAAAGACGACTACGCCCCCGACCTAACCGCCCTCGACGAAGTCATAAAATCCACTTCCGACCACCTGCGCGCGTGGGCCGAGGCCAACCCAGCCGAGTTCCCCAAAGACCGCAAGTCCATCGTGTTAGCCTCCGGCACCCTCGGCTTCCGCACCGGCACACCCAAGCTCGCCCTGCTCTCTCGCGCCTTCAACTGGGAACGCGTCCTGGCCCTCGTCGAGCAATACTGGCCCAGCTTCATCCGCATCAAAAAGGAAGTGAACAAAGAAGAAATCCTCTCCCTCTACGCCGGAGCCTCAAACCAGTCCGCCTCCGACGCCGAACTCAAGCGCCTCGGCCTCAAAGTAACCCAGGAAGAATCCTTCTACATCGAGCCGAAACTCACCGAACTTACCACCCGTCAACTCCCCTAACTCCCCTACCTCCCATGACTCCCATCTTCCTGAACTACACCTGGTCCCACCACGAGCGTGCCCTCGCCCTATCTCGCCGCCGTCAATTCTACGCCCGCGCCATCCTCTTCACCCTCAACGCCGCCGCCTGGATCTCCCTCGGCATCGGCCTCGGAGCCGTCCTCACCCACTAACAACGCTATCGACCCCGTGCCGTTAAAACCGGGAACCTAGGACGCGGGGTTGATACTCCCTTAATAATTCAGCCTTTAGCCTTTAGCCTTTAGCCTTCCCTCCCATGCCCCTCGACCCTACCCACCTAACGACCGCCTTTCATGCCCTTTCGTTCATCAGCCAGCGCTACGGGGTCAGCCTGGTCGCGATTGGCGGTCACTGTCGCCAGCGCCGCCTCGTCTGGCCCCGCTGGCTCGCCATGTACCTCATCAAGCGCCACACCCCAATGGGCCTCCGCCGGCTCGGCTACCTATTCCATCGCTACCCCACCGCCATCCAGCACGCCCTGCGCGCCGTTGACAACGAAGTCGCCACCAACCGCCGCAGCGCCCTTGAAGTCGCCGCAGTCCTCGCCGACTTCACCAAGACTATCGACCCCATGCCGCTAAAACCGGACACCGCTACCGTGGGGTCGATAGCCCTTCCTAATTCAGCCTTTAGCCTTTAGCCTTTAGCCTTTCCCCATGCTTCTCACCCCCTCCCAATCCTCCCGCTTCTGGCGCGAATGGGCCGCCTGCATCCGCCTCCACAAATGGTCCAAACCCGACTCCGAAACCCAGCGCAAAGCCCTGTTACAGCGCGCCGGATTCACCAGCCTCACCCTCGTCGATAAACTCACCGGCTACGACCGTGTCCTCAGCGAACTTGCCATCCTCACCCGCCCCGACGACCTGGCCCCCCAGATTCGCGAAGCCGAAATGCCCCGAACCCGCCTCGTTTTCGCCTGCCGCCAGCTCGCCGACGAGCCCTACATCGTCGCCCTCGCCGCCAGCGCCAGATTCAAGTGCCTCGATTGGCCGGCAATGGATCTCGACACCATGCTCCAGCTCCGCAACACCCTCGCCGACCGCGCCGTCTCCCACCACCGACCAGCCACCACCGCCAATCGCCGCCACGCCAACTCCCAGCGCCCCCAATCCGCTCCCACCCGCCAGACCTTTCCCGAACTAGAGTATGCGCCCGGCCCGTTCTAAACCCCAGCGCCTACCCGTCCATCAGCCCACCAGTCCCGAGCTGCTCGAAGAGCTGCTCCGCTTCATTCAGGTCCAGTTCTACCCCTCCGATCCCATCGCCTTCGCCAAGGACAAACCCCGCCTCCTGGATTGGGTAGTATTTGAGTTCGCCCGCTGGCTCCAAAGCCGTGGCGTAACCCTTCCCCCGAGGCGCTTCCTGGAGATCATCCGCGACACCGTTTTAATGGACGCCATCCGCCACGGAAACACCGGTAAAATCATCTACCGCCCCGCCTGGCTCCGCTCCATCGTCCAAAGCCATCTGGCGCACCACGGCGAGGAGTATTATGAAGAGGGCAAGAGCATTCGCACCATCTCCGATCGTGCCTTGTGGGCTGCCCAGCGCCCCACGGCGCCCGCTCCCGATCCCGTCCGCGAGCTGGCCACCGCCGCTACCCTCCTCCGCCTCTCCCAGCGCTCCAAAAAGACCGCCCAAAAGCCCCCCATTAAAGCCCAGCTAACCCTCCTTTAAGCTGCCCATTCTTTATATCAAACCATTTCCAATATGGCCTTTTTGACCCGATTCTTCTCAAACCGCCCTCTCCGCCCGTTCCCCGCCTGAATCTGTCGTAAAGCCCAGCATTTCGGCCTCTTTCGTCCTAATTCGCCCTCTTTCGCCACTTCCCAAACCGCGCTCCTAGACTCAAGGGCCACTCGGAGCAGATCACCCTCGACGGCAACGCCGAGCAAGT
>CAIRBY010000721.1 GCA_903876865.1 uncultured Acidobacteriia bacterium | reverse complement strand
GGGCATGCCGGCGCGGATCTGATCGAGGAACCAGTGCTGGAATTCGAGCGTGGTCTCCAGCGCTCCACCGCCAACGATCAACGCGTCCGGGTCGAACGTATTGACCATCTGGTCGAAGAAAAGCCCCATCGCATTCGCCTGAATTCGGAAGATCTCCTTCGAAAGCGGGTCGCCCTTCTCGGCCATGCCGCGGACCATCTTGGAAGCTTTGTGCAGGTCGCCCAGTTTGGCCAGTTCGTGGTCCGGCTGTTTTGCCAGGAAGTAGGGCAGGAAGTCGCGCTCGATCGCAGTCAGGGAGCAGACCGATTCCAGGCAGCCCAGCCGGCCGCAGTTGCATCGCGGCTGCAGTCCCTCGATTCCGGGAATGCTCTGGAACGGGATCAGCACGTGGCCGAGTTCGCCGCCGAAGCCCAGGCGCCCTTTCACCACATTGCCGTCCACGATCACGCCGCCGCCCAGACCGGTGCCGATCACGGTGGTGATGGACGTGGCGATCCGGTCCGAGCCGAAGATGGTGAAGTGGCCCCACAGGGCGCCCGCATTGCCATCGTTCAAATAGGTCACTGGTCTTGCCAGGCGCTCTTCCAGGCCTGCCCGGATATCGAAGCCCGCCCAGTCCGCATGCACGAAATTGGTGGAGCCCTTGGCGCTCAACACGCCGCCGGCGGAGGCCGGACCGGGCGTATCCAGGCCCACTGCCACGATATCGGCCAGGTCCACGGCCGCCTTCGCCGCTGCAATCGCCAGACCATCTTCAATCTGCTTGAGGCAGACCGCCGGTCCCTGTTTAGAGAGCGCTGGGTGCTCGCACAATCCCTCGATGAGGAAGTGCGACTCCCCGTTGATCAAGGTATAGTTGATCGCTGTCCCGCCCAGATCTACGCCCGCAATGATTCGCATGTTGAAATCTCCCGAAGGGATAGATTAACAGCATCGTGCGCCGTTATAGTAGGAATCGTACGCCGATGGATCAACCGGGCTTCATCCCGAACGCGAGTGAGTTGGATCGCCTTCCGCGCGACCTGCGATTTCATCCCTGCGCGCAGGCAAATCCGCAGCGGCTGACGCCGGCGCAGATCGCCGCGTTCAATCAGGAAGGGTACCTGAAGCCCATCCCGATCTTCAGCGCCGAGGAGATCGCGAGCATCCGCGCCTATTTCGACGATCTGCTTGCACGCACCCTCGCAGCCGGAGGCGACAGCTACTCCATCAGCACCGCGCACCTGCGCCACGGCAGGGTCTACGACCTGCTGACGCACCCGCGCATCGTCGCCTGCGTGAAAGACCTGCTGGGCGAAGACGTGATCGCGTGGGGCTCGCATTTCTTCTGTAAAATGCCGGGCGATGGCAGGCGTGTCTCCTGGCATCAGGATTCCAGCTACTGGCCGCTCACTCCGTCGAAGGCCGTGACCGTGTGGCTGGCGATTGACGATGCCGATGCGGAGAACGCCTGCATGCGCTACATCCCGGGCACGCACCGGCTCGGCCATCTCACCTACCGGCTCAGCGAGGATGACGAGGCGAATGTTCTGAACCAGACCGTCCCGGATGCCGCGCGCTTCGGCGAACCGGTGGATGTGGCGCTGCGCGCCGGAGAGATTTCGCTCCACAGCGATCTTCTGCTGCACGGCTCCGAAGCCAACCCCTCCGCCCGCCGCCGCTGCGGGCTGACGCTGCGATACTGTCCCGCGGACGTGCGTGCCGGCCTGGGCTGGAATGCGAAGGGTGTGATTGTGAGCGGGAGCGATACCGCCGGCCATTGGGCCAACCCCGCGCGCCCGGAGTGCGATTGAACCAAAATCGAGGAGAATGCAATTGAACGTGCTACGCTCTGCCCTGCTGCCGGTCCTGCTTGCCGGCTCTCTGTTTACCGCCCCCCTGCTTGCCGCGGACCGGGAGACTGCGCTCGACCGCTACGTCCACAAGCCGGACGCGTCGTATCACTACGAGGTGGTCAGCAACGTCCATGCCGACGGGTACACCACCTACGTGGTCGATCTGACATCGCAGACGTGGCGTACGGCAGCCGAAGTGGACCGTCCGGTCTGGAGGCACTGGCTGACCATCGTCAAGCCCGATAGCGTCACCAATAGCACCGGTTTTTTGTGGATCGGCGGTGGGTCGGTGAAGGATAAGGCGCCGGCGCGTGCGTCCCAGACCTATATCGATCAGGCACTCCTCACCCACTCCGTGGTGGCGGAGTTGCAGGGGATTCCGAACGAGCCTCTCACGTTCAAGGAAGATGGTGTCAGCCGCAACGAAGACAGCATCATTGCGTTCACCTGGATGAAGTATGTTCACACGGGCGATGACACTTGGCCCCTGCGCCTGCCCATGACCAAAGCTGCGGTCCGTGCGATGGATACCGTGACCGCGGTGATGGCCGGCGCCGCCGGGGGTGGGACCAAGGTCGAGCACTTCGTGGTGTCGGGCGGTTCGAAACGCGGGTGGACCACCTGGACTACCGCCGCCGTCGACAAGCGCGTGACCGCCGTGATACCCGCCGTGATCGATCTGCTTAATCTGGAGCCTTCCTTCCTGCACCACTACAAGGTCTATGGTTTCTGGGCGCCGGCGGTCAAGGATTATGTCGAGGCGGGCTTCATGGATTGGATCGGGACTCCGGAATCGAAGAAGCTGATGGAGATCGTCGAGCCCTATAGCTACCGGGAGCGGCTGACCATGCCCAAGTTCCTGGTCAACGCCGCCGGAGATCAGTTCTTCCTGCCGGATTCCTCCCGCTTCTACTTTGACGATCTGAAGGGAGAGAAATACCTGCGCTACATCCCCAATTCCGATCACAGCATGAAGGGGACCGACGCGCGCGAAAGCAGCGTCGCCTTCTATCAGGCATTTCTCGAAGGCAAACCGCGCCCGAAACTCTCGTGGACGTTTGAGAAGAACGGCGATATCCGCGTGGTGACGCCGGACAAGCCCTCCGCCGTGAAACTCTGGCAGGCGACCAATCCGAACGCCCGCGATTTCCGGCTGGAGACGCTCGGCCCGGCCTATACCAGTACGGACCTGGCTGCAAAGAGCAGCGGTGTCTATGTGGGCAGCGTGGCGAAGCCGGAAAAGGGCTGGACTGCCTATTTCGTGGAGCTTACCTACCCCAGCGGGGGAAAGTACCCGTTCAAGTTCACCACAGCCGTCAGGGTAATTCCGGATACCGAGCCGTTTCAGGATTTTCAGCCGAAGCGCCCGCTGAAATAAGCTATCCTTGAGCCTCAATTCTGCCGATAAAGCTGGTGTGGGTCCAAAAACTGTAACAGCATCCGATCCTTCGGCCTTTATCGCCACGAAGCTCGGATCGCTGCCGCCGTTTCGCCCCGCGGCGATGCGGCTGTTGAAACTTTCGCTGGATGACGATTCGGCGGAGGAGGGCTGCGAGGAGATCTTCAAGTCCGACCCGGCGCTCACCGCCGAATTGCTGTTGCTTTCCAATTCGGCGTTTTATGGGCGGCGCACCCACGTGGAGACGATCCGCCATGCGATGAAGTTGCTGGGGCTGGAGCGCGTCCGATGCCTTGCCGTGACGATTGCGCTGCGCTCGCAGATGGGGCATGGGGAGCGGCCCAAATACCTGGCATCGGTATGGGCTCACAGCATCGCGGCCGCCGTCGCCGCCGAAGCCATGGGCGCGGTTTACCAGTCGCCGGGGCTGTATACCAGCGGCCTCACTCACGATCTGGGCCGGTTGGGGCTATTCCTGGTACAAGGCCCCGATTATGCGCGTGAACTCTCGGTCGAGTTTGCCGGCATGGCGGAGGCCAATGCCGCGGAGCAGCGCCTCTGCGGCATGACCCACTGCGAGGCGGGTGCTCTGGTGGCGCACGGTTGGGGATTGCCGGAGTCGATCGCCACCTGTATGACCAACCACCACGCCCAACCCCGAGGCACCGATGCAGACCCCGCCGTCATTGTTTGGCGGGCCTGCCAGATGGCGGATTCGCTGGGCTTTCCCGAAGTCCCGCACCCGGAGGCGCCTCCCTGGCCATCCTTGCCGCCCATGTTGCGCAATCGTCCGGAACTGGAGCCGGAGACCCTCTGGGACGAGATCAACCGCCGGATCGCGGATCTTTCCGGGTGAGGCGTGTTGTTCCTGCAGGCCGTTACTGGACAATGATGGGTGCGCGCGGGAAGGCGAACTTCCGCCCGACTTCGTCCACCACGTTGATCTGGCCCACATACTCGCCTCGGGCCACGGTCTTCAGCGGAATCTCCAACTGTACCGGGACGGCTTCCGGCCGGGTGCCCGCCAGTTGAGTGGCTTCGATCGGTCCCACTTCGAAGGTCTTTACGCCCTTCTGGTTGAACAGGTCGAGCGTCACCTTGATGCGGCGATTCTTAGGGCTGGCCGGATCCGGTAGCGCATCGTAGACGTCGAAGTTGACGTACAGGCTTTGGTTGCGCCGGAAGATATGCGTGATGTTGGGGATCACCTTGTGGTCGCCCACGATCATCGGGTTGGCCCGCACTTCTTTCTTCGAGAAGCGCTCCGCCGTACCCACGGCTGCCGTCACCGGCTCGCGCTGGCTGCTCCAGATCACCGAGCTCAATTTCAACCCCGAGGTGTCGGCGCTCAGATCGGGCACCGTGAACTTGCTCTCAAACGTCCCCATCTTGCCGGTGATATTCTCGCGGACCACGAACTTCATGCGGTATTTCCCCGGCTCCAGGGTGAAGCCGGCGTCGTACTGGAAGCTCTTGCGGGCGGTCGCCGCCGGGGCAGTCGCGGGCTTGGCGTCCGGCTTCGGAGCGGCGGCTATCGCGGTTGGCGGGGCAGGCGGAACGGGCGCGCCCGGGGCAGGTGCGGCAGCTGCCGAATTCAGTTTGATCTGAATGTTGTCGCGCACGTTGCCCACTACCGCGTGCTTCTCATCTTGAATCTGTCCCGCGAAATCGAACTGTGTCGTGGCCGCGCCGCCCTTCGCCGCAAGCGCCACCACCGACCCCGGAATGCGGATCGAAACCGGCACCAGATAGGCGGTGGGCGAGACGCGGAAATAATCCAGTTGGAGCGCCAGCGGCAGGTCCGTCGCCGGGTCCCCGGCGGAGAGCGCTTCTTTCAGTTGCTGCTCCTTATCCTGCGCGTTGAGCTTGCCCCACACCTTGTCGGCGAAGTAGCCCTGGCGGTGCTCCAGATGCGCGGAGAGCTTCGAGTTCAGCTTCACCGTGATCTTCCGGTACTTGCCATCCAGCGCGCTGTTGTTGCTGTAATAGCCGAGCAGGTAGTAGCTGCTCATCGCCTCCTGCGTGCGGGTGATGGCGGCCGTGATGTCGTTGTTGTCGAAGAAAGATTTTCCGCCCGTCTCCGCGGCCAGCGTAAACAGAGTGTCCTGCGAGGCCAGAAAACTGGAGCGCTGCGAGTTGTACACCGCGCCATTGAAGATCCCCGAACCGCGCGATCCTCCCTTGGATGCGCCGCCGCCGGGAGGGTCAGCGGTCAGCCCGCGCGTATCGATCGCATAGATGGCCAGGTTCGCCTTGGTGGCGGCGTTGATCGCGGCCTGCAACTGAGCCTCGTTATCCAGGCCGGAACGGCTCACGCCGCCGGAGAAGTAAACCAGCGCCTTCTTTTCCGGGAAGCCCTGTAGCATCTTCGCAGCCTGCTCGATCGCCGCCAGTTTCTTGTCCGTGCTGAAGATGTTGAACTCGGTCTCATCGGCCACGAACGCAGCCTGCGTATCTTCGCCATTCTCGTCGCCGGTATCGGCCAGGGCCGCCAACTCGCTGGCTTCGCCGATCGGCAGGGTCTTGATCACGCGCGTCAGCACGTCGCGGTCTTCGGTGAAATCGCTCAACACCTGGATCGTGCTGGCGTAGAAGAGAATCGCCACCACATCGTCTTTCGTGACGTGCTTGGTCAGGTACTCCAACGCGCCATCCTGCGCGCGCAGTTGGTCGGGAACCTGCATGGAGGAGAAGTCGAAGAAGAAGACCATCAGGCGCTTGTCGTGGTATTGAATCTGTCCCGGGGTCGCCGCGGTGATCTCCTGCTTGGGCGCCTCCGGCAGTTTGAACTGATCGTCGAGCGTGATCTCCTTCGGTGGTTCCGGCGTGGAAGAGATGCGCTGGTATTCGAAGACGGAGATCTTCTGCGGTTTGCCATCTTCCATCACGGTGAAATCCGTCGCCTTCAGGCCTTCGATCGGCAGCCCCCCCTTATCCTTCGCGGAGACGTCGAGAATCACGAGGTTGGACTGGCTCTTGAACGTCGGCACACCCGCGGGCGGCGGCGTGACGGGTGCCTTCGGAGGAGTCTGCTGGGCCGAAGCCGGCAGCATCAGCACGGTGAGCAGGGTGGCGAGTAGTTGTCGATTCCGCATGGGGCCTCAGAAGCTGAAACGCGTATTGAGTGAAAGACTGCGCGTGGCCGATGCCGCCGTCGGCAAGCCATAGGTGGTGGAGTTCACTGTGCTCCCGATGTTCGTGATGGTGACATGGTTAAGCACGTTGTTGGCGTTGACGGAAAAGTTCAGCGTCCGCCGGCTCTCGCCAAAGCGGAAGGAGCGGTTCATGTTGGCGTTGATCGAGACGCGGAACAGGCCCGGAATGGTGTTGCGGCCCGCGTTGCCGAACTGCCCGGCGATGGGCGTGGTGAAGGCGGCGGTGTTGAAATAGGTTCCGTTCGGCCCCTGAATGGGAAGGCCTGTGGCTTCGGCGCGCAGAGTGCCGCCCGCCAGCCCGCCGGTGTTGGAAAGGTTGCCGGAGACCTTGGCCGTGAGCGGATTCCCCGTGGTCGCGCTGATGTTGCTCGCCAGGTTCCAACTCTTGAGCAGTTGCGTCTTCCAGCCGCCGTTGCGCATGAGGCCGCGCACCCCAACCGGCGAAGAAAGCTGGAATCCCGTGCCGATGTTGTGGCGTTGATCGAAGGTCGAGAGGCCGCGCTCCAGGCCGAGGTTGTTGAGATACTGCACCACGGTGCCGCCCGTGCCGTTGAAGCTCGAAGCATCGTCCAGCGATTTGGAGAACGTGTACAGCGCGTTCGCCGAGACGCTGCGCGAAAGCCGCCGCGTAATGCGCACCTGCGCGGCGTTGAAGTTCGAGTTCGCGCCATCGGTCTGGTAGCTGAAACTCGTCGCGTTCTTGATCTGCAACTGCTGGTTGGCGATGCTGCTGGTGGAGCGGTTCGGGTTCTCCAGAATCCCCAGGTGCGTGCCCTTGGTGCCGATGTATTCGGTGTCGATCACCAGCCCGTGCGGCAGCGTGTTCTGGATGGTGAAGTTCCATGTCTGCGCATACGCGATGCCGAAATTCGGGTCGATGGCGTACGTGTTGGTGAGCGTCGAGGGTGATGCCGCGAAGCCGTTCTGCATGTTCAGCGGAGCAGCCGTCGATGTGGTCAGGGACGCTGTGGTCGCAAACGGCGGCTGGGCCGCCATGGAATTGGCAATCTGAGCGTACGAAGAGCCGCTATAGAAGATGCTGTAGCCGGCGCGGATCAGCATGTTGCGCTTCTCAAACGGACGCCACGCCACGCCGAAGCGCGGCGAGAAATCGCGCGGGCGCGAGCGTACGATGCTGCTGGGCAGGCTGCCCGAATAAGGACCGTTCTCTCCGGATTTCACCACCGCTACGGCGGTGAAGCCCGGGTTCACGTCCAGATTCGCCAGATGGCCGCGCAATTCCGTGTAGGGCGCGAAGTATTCGTAGCGCAGTCCCACGTTGATGGTGAGGCGCCCGCTCACACGGAAATCGTCCTGCGCGTAAGCGTTGGAGGACCAGCTGCGGAAATAGTTATTGGAATTGCCGAATCGCAACGAGCTCGATTGCGGTAGGCCCAGCAGGAAGTCCGCAAAATCGTAGCCGGTGCCCTTGACGGGCTGTCCCGCCGCGTCCAACTGGCTGGTCAACAATCCGCTGAAGCTGAACGAGCCGCGCGCGTTGGAGTAGTTGGTGCCGTTCTGCTGCAGGCGGGTGTAGCCGAATCCGAAGCTGAGGTTGTGTTTGCGCTTCGCCACATAAGTGAAAGTGTCG
>CAIRBY010000720.1 GCA_903876865.1 uncultured Acidobacteriia bacterium | reverse complement strand
CGGGTAGGTGCCTTCCAGCTCGATGGGGTTCTGGGTGGCGAGCACGAAGAAGGGGTTGGGCAGCTTGTAGATGTTGCCGCGCACGGTGCAACTGCGCTCCTGCATGGCTTCGAGCAGCGCGCTCTGGGTCTTGGGCGGGGTGCGGTTGATTTCGTCGGCGAGCAGGATGTTGCCGAAGATGGGGCCCTGCACGAACGTCCAGGTGCGGCGTCCGGTGGTGGGATCCTCTTCGATGATGTCGGTGCCGGTGATGTCGCTGGGCATCAGATCCGGCGTGAACTGGATGCGTTTGAAGACCAGACCGAGGGTCTGGGCCATGGTGCGCACGAGCAGGGTCTTCGCCGTTCCGGGCAAGCCGGTGATGAGACAGTGACCGCCCACGAAGAGCGAAATCATCACCTGCTCCAGCACCTCTTCCTGACCCACGATGACGCGCCGCACCTGCGTCACGATCTGGCTCTGCACCTGGCGAAAGCGCTCGATGCGCGCTTTGAGAACTTCCGGCTCCAACTGCGTCACTGTTGACATGTTTTCGTCCGATCCTAGTTTATGACTGGGTTCTTGACTGGGTTAGTGCTCAATTCTAACAAGAGCTTTTGCGCCGCACGGAAACCGGGAGCGGCTTCGAGCGCGGCCAGCAGTTCTTCCTGCGCCTGCTCGGTCTGATGATTGGCCACCAATGCCTTGGCCAGATCGTAATGCGCCTGCGCCTGATCCAGCGGGTTTCCCGCCACCACCGCCCGGTATTCGCGGATGGCGCCCTTCAGGTTGCCCTGCACCAGCCACAGCTCACCCAGACTGCGATGCGCCTTGGCTTCCATGGGATAGATAAAATTCAAGCGGTTCAAGGCGTCCGCGGCCTCGACGCCGCGTCCGGCTTCGGTGAGTTTCTTCGCCAGCAGTTGCAGCGTTTCGGGGCCGCGCCCGCCGATCTTTTCGTAGCGCTGCAACTCGGCGATGGCCGCGGCATCGTCTTTCTTGGCGATGTAGGCCGCCGCCAGCGCTTCATAGACGCTGTGCTCTTCCACGTAATCGGGATAGAGATCGCGGATCGCCTTGCCTTCGCGGATCACGCCGTCCCAATCCTTATTGGTCTCTTTTTCGACCAGGCTCTTGAGGCCCTTCTTCCATTCCTTGAAGTTGGCGACCTGGGTCTTGGTGTCCTTCTCGATGAAGGCGATGAAGCGCTTGTCGAACTCTTCGGGGTCGATCTTGAGTTCCTTCTTCACCACCGCCGCGGTCTCTTCGCCCCTGCCGAAATCGTGCAGCATGTTGAGCAGGGTGTCCCAGCCCCACGTGTCGTTGATGTAATCGCAGATGCGGCCGGCCTGAAAGTAGCTGATGATGACCTGCGTGGGCGCCGTGGGGTGGACGAAGCCGCGATCGAGTTCCGCCACGGGCAGCAGTTTCTTCGCCTCGATGGCGGCGATCACATCGGGACTGAGGCGGTCGCCCCAATCGGCGTTGATCGCGGTCTCTTCGTGCACGGCGAGGCCCTCGGTGAACCAGCGCGGCACGCGGTGCCCGGTGGCGGTGAGGGTGTAGACGTGGCTGAATTCGTGCCAGAGGGTGGAGGCCCAATGGAAGGTGCCGGGCTTGCGTCCGGAGGGGCTATCCATCGCGACCGAGTAGCCGAAGGTGACGCCGAGGGCGCCGAGTCCCGGCAGCCCCATGGTGCGCACGGCGAAATCCTCGTGGTTCGGATAGACTTCGAGTTGCACCGGCTTTTCCAGGTGCATCTTGTACTTCTTTTCGTAGGTGTCGATCGCGCGCAGCATCTCGGCTTCGATGTAGGGGCGCAGCAGTTCGGCTTCCTTTTGATCGAGCTTGAGAATGGTGCGATCGGTCTTGAAGGTGACGAACTTCTTGTAGCTCTCCATGAGCTTCAGGGAGTTGCCGGTGGCGGCATCCTGAAACTGATTGTTGTAGCAGAGCTCCAACTGTTTGAAGGCCTCTTCGTCCTGGCCGAGGCGCATCAGGTTGATGCCCATCTGGGAGCGCGCACTGTAGAGTTGCGGGTCGAGTTCGAGGGCTTTGCGGTAATAGACGATGCCCTCTTCGTAGCGGCGGTTGATGACGAAGAAGTGGCCGGCGGTGGCGTAGCCGGTGGCTGCGTGGGGATCCCAGGGAGTTTCTTTCTTATCGGCCAGCCAGTCGATGGTGGCGAGAATGGCGCGGCCCTGCACGGAGTTCTTGTCGATCTCGAGCGCCTTCTTCGCCTCTTCGGTGGCCTTGGGCGTATTGTTGTCTTCGAGCGCGAGGCGGGCCAGCAGTTCCTGGGCTTCGAGGCATTTGGGGTCGATCTTGAGCGCTTCCCCGGCCATCTTGCCGGCACGCGAATCGAAGTTCTCGGCGGAGAGCAGGGCCAGGCCCATCATGGCGCCGGTGTGATCCTTCTTGATTTCGAGGGCCTCGGTGAAGAGGGCTTCGGCGTCCACGGGCTGGGCATGGTCCATCATCATGCGGCCCCAGCGGACCTTGTACTCGGGGTTCTTGGGCTCTTTGAGCTCGAGTTGCTTGAAGACTTCGTTGGCGTCGTTAAAACGGCGCGCCTTCCACAGGGTTTCGGCCTGATCCAGCGTCTGCGCCGGCAGGAGGAACTGCAGAAGGATTGTCGCGGCACCCAGCCGCAGAGTCTTTTTCACGGTCGGTACCCTCACTGATCGAGGGCCTCCTGCGTCCTGGCGAGTTCCAACAGGAGCTGAGTCAACTGACGCTTATATTCCTGGGCCGGCATCGCGGCCTTCTCAAATTTTAGCTTGTCGATGGCCTGTTCGAGCTGCTCTTTCTTATCCAGCAGGGGGCGCTTTTTGGGATCGCGCGCGGCGGCCAGGTTGGCGCCCATGCGCACCAGCGGGAAGGCGGAGGCGAGTTTGCCGGCGTTGGCCTGCGGCGCGGCGTCGCTATCGCTTGCGCCCTTGCCGGTGTCATCGAGCACGGAGTGTTCGGTGGCCAGGCGCTTCTGCGTATCGAAGAACTCTTTGGTCTTGGTCTGCGCGAATTTGAAGGCTTCGAGCGCGCTGATGGCTTCGTTCTTATCGGTATCCGCGCCGGGTTCGCGCAGGGCCTCGGCGAAGTAGCGGGCGAAGGTGGTGGCGTTCTTTTCCGAGCCGGATTTGGTGGCCGCGATCACGATGCGGTTCGGGCGCCGCAGCGCCTCGATGGAGCCGCCGCTGCAACTGGTGAGGTTGGCGACAAGCTGGCGCTGGGCCGGAACGGCATCCATGAGCTTGGCGAGTTCGCCGCCGGTGAGATCGGGACCCTGGACGTTGAACTTGTAGTCCACGCCATCGTAGCTGCCGTGGCCGATCAGGATCACGACCAGCGCATCGGCGGGTTTGGCCTGCGCGGCGATGGCGCCGAGTTTGGCGCGGATCTGGTCGCGGGTGGGCGATTGCAGGGTGGTGACGTTGACATCGCCGCCGGCCTTTTTCAGGCTGGCATCGATATCGTCGGCCCACATCTTGAAGCGCTGGGCGTAATCGGGCTCGCCGCCGAGTCCCGCGACGGTCACGTAGAATGTCGCAGCGGGGGCAGAGAGTGCGGCAAGCAGAAGCAGGGTGACGATGCTCAGAGTGGGATAGACGATCGGGTTTCGCCGTCTGCCGGCTATGCCGGTTTTCTCGGAAGTTGACAGGCCACAAAAAACGATGGCCTGTTCCACCAGCCTGCTGATCAGCCGCTTCATACGACTCCCCACTTGCGGCGGAGCAGCCACTCGGAGGCGCGGATGGCGAGCGCGAGGAGGAAGATCACGGGCATATCCCAGAGATCCCGCGTTTCGCGCGTGGTGATGCCGGCTTCGGAATAGGAAATCTCATTCGTTAACTTGGACGCCTCATCCGGTTTGTAGTACCGTCCGCCGGTCTGTTCGCTCAGCTTTTCCAGGAGTTCGCGATTCTGCGCAGTGTGGAAGTTCTCGGCGACGCCGTCTTCGCGGCGGAAGGTCAGCACATCGTGGCCGAGTTGTTCCTGGTCCTGCCCGGCGAGAATTTCCGCCACATACGATCCCGGTTTTTCGGCGGTCCACTCGCCGCCGTATATACCTTCTTCCAGGGGGACGGGCGTAAGTTCCAAAGTTGCCGAGGTTCCATCGGGCTGCAGGAAGCGCGCCTGCACGCGGGCGTTGGTGACGGGCTTGTACTGCTTGTCGCGGACTTCCACGCGCACCGGCACTTTGGTCTCATCGCTGAGCACGGTTTTCGGCGTGCTGGCCACCACTTGCCCGGGAGTATCGCTGACCAGGTGGCGGAACAGCTGCTGCCAGAAGGTGGCGTGGGTCTTGTCGGCGTGATCGAGCCACATCTTCCAGCGCCAGCTTCCCTCGGTGGCGAAGAGCGCGGTGCGTCCGCGGCCGAAATTCTCGGTGACGAGCAGCGGTTGGGCGCGCTTGCTGTTGGGCGGGGTGACTTCCATCAGCATGGTGGCGCCGGGTTTGGGCTCGCCGACATCCTGATAGTTGGCGATCTGCGGGATCTTCTTCCAGAGTTCGGCGTTGCGCGCGGGGTTCTCGTCGAGGCGCGTGAGCACGCTCTGCGAGCCCTGCGAGGTGAGGGAGACGCTGGAGAAATCGCGATGGAAGGTGCCGCGCTGTTCGGGGAGCTTGACGGGGACGAGTTCGGCAAGGGGCGAATTCTGCCAGCCGCCATCGCTGAGCGAGGCGCGTCCGGCGATGAAGAGGAGCCCGCCGCCCCGACGGTCCACGAAATCGTGAATCGCCTGCTGCTGCGTCGGCGTGAAGTAGCTGGCTTCCACTCCGCCGATGATCAGTCCCTGGTAGGCGAAGAGTTCCTCTGGCTTCACGGGGAAACCGTCTTCGAGTTCCTTGGGGTCTTTGATGCCCTGGCGGTAGATCTTGTTCTGGGTGGTGCGCAGCATACTGGGCAGTTCGATGCCGATATCGGGATAGTCTTCGATGGCGCGGCGGATGAACTTGTACTCCCAGACTGGTTCGCCCTGGATATAGAGGATGCGCGGTTTGCGCGCTTCCACGTTGACTACGCGGGTGATCTTGTTGTTGGCCTGATTCTCTTCGCCGCCGACGGGGTCCACGGAGATTTCCAGGGTTTTGGGCCCGGCGCCGCCGCCGTTGAAGACCAGGGTTTCGGTCTGCTGCTGGCCGTTGTCCTTCATGGTGATGTCCT
>CAIRBY010000719.1 GCA_903876865.1 uncultured Acidobacteriia bacterium | reverse complement strand
GTACACGGGCGCCAAAGTTCCACGGATGGACTGGCGCACCGGCGAAGAGTATGACCTCATCCTGTCGATGAAGGGATGCCGCCTGGACCGCTTGAACAACGGCGGACCGGTCCTCGACTCGCACTGTGCCTACGGCGTGGATAGCCAGTTGGGAGTGGTGCGCAAAGCGTGGACGGCTGGCGCGGCGGGTAAAGCAACCATCCAGTTTTCCAAGCGGGACGCTGTCACCGCGATCTGGAACGATGTGCAGTCCGGCATCATCCAGAACCTCAGCCCGGGCATGTGGATCTACAAAAAGGTCGACACCACACCCAAGGGCCAGGAACGCAAGGAATTCACGGCTGTCGATTGGGAGCCGTTTGAAATCTCGCTCGTGCCCGTCGCGGCCGATGCGAGCACAACGTTTATGTCTGCGGAGAACATTCATCCGCCGACGCCGGCTGTAGTTGATCTGCAACGGGCATCTGCCCAAGAGGAGAAACCTGTGGAACCTATCACCCAGGAACCGGGCGACGTGGCCCGTCAGAACGAAGTAGCACTCGCCGCGGCGCGCGCCGAGGCCATTCAAACGGAACGCTTCCGTGCGACCAGCATTCGCACGAAGGCTGCTCCCTACGATCTCGCAGAGACGTTCGTCGCGTCGCTGATCGAGGAGGGCGTGTCCCTCGAGGTCGCTGGCAATCGCATCAACGATGCGGTGGCGGCACGATTCCTGGCGACGAAGATCAACCCGAACAACCCCGAGGTCACCATGGGTGCGGACGCGATCGACAAGCGGCGCAAGGGCATGGAAGCGGGCATCCTGTTCCGTGGCAATCCGGGCGACGCCGCGCTGCGTGACGCCGGACGCGACTACGCCGGCCTCACGCTGGTGGACCTCGCACGGGAGTGCCTCGATGCCGCCGGCGTGAAGACGCGCGGCATGTCGCGCGACGAGATCGCGCGCGTGGCGCTCCAGGGGCGGCATGGCGCAGAGGAGTATTTCGCGGGCTTGGGTATGGCGACCACCAGCGACTTCCCCAACATCCTGGCCAACGTGGCTAACAAGACCCTGCGCCAGGCGTATGAGGCGGCGCCCCGCACTTTCACGCCTTTCTGCCGCCAGGTGTCGGCTACCGACTTCAAACCCATCAACCGGGTGCAGTTGAGCGACGTCCCGACGCTGCCCAAGGTAAACGAGAAAGGTGAGTTCCACCGCACGGCGCTGTCGGACTCCAAGGAAACGTACTCGCTGGCGACCTTCGGCGAGATCGTGGCCATCACCCGCAAGACAATTATCAACGACGACCTCCAGGCATTGACGCGCGTTCCAGCCGCCCTCGGCCAGGGGGCCGCCAACCTCGAGAGCGACACCGTCTGGGCGGTGATCACCGGCAATCCGAACATGTCGGACACCGTCGCACTCTTCCACGCCACTCACAAGAACCTGAACACCACCAATGCGCTGGCGGTCGCGGCCTTGGGCACGGCGCGCGCCGCGCTGCGCGTACAGAAGGCGCCCAAGGGCACAATTCTGAATTTGCAGCCCCGCTACCTGATCGTACCGGCCGCGCTCGAGCAGACCGCCGACCAGTTGATCTCTCCGGTCAATCTGGCGGCAACCGCCGTGACGGGAGTCGTGCCGACCTGGGTCCAGTCTCTCGTGAAGATCGTAGAAGGCCGCCTCGACGCGGTCGCGACTGTCGGCGTGACGAACTGGTTCATGTCGGTCGATCCCTCGCAGATCGACACCGTCGAGTATTGCTACCTGGAAGGGCAGCAGGGTGTTTACATCGAAACCCGCCAAGGCTTCGATGTGGACGGTGTCGAAATCAAGGCGCGGTTGGACTTCGCGGCCGGCGCGATCGACTTCCGCGGCCTCTGCAAAAACACCGCGTAGGGCAGTGATGAGTTGGGGCGGCTTACGCCGCCCCCCCAACGTCAGACAAAGGAGAAACGCAATGGTCAACTACATCCAAGAGGGCGACACCCTCACAGTAAAAGCGCCCTACGCCGTGTCCAGCGGCGGCGGCATGAAGATTGGTTCGTTGTTTGGTGT
>CAIRBY010000718.1 GCA_903876865.1 uncultured Acidobacteriia bacterium | reverse complement strand
TCTTATCTATAAGAGTTCAGAAGCAAAACCCTGACCTCAGGCCCAAACCAAAGGGGTGGGCCAAATTAAACTGCCGAAGTGGGCCAAATACAGTTGCCAAACGCAGGAGTGGCACGTGGCAGGCCGCATGTTGCCGGGGGAGAGCCTGAAAGGAACGCGCCGGATCATGGTGGCGGTGGCCTCCGACGAGTCCAAAGAACCGCCGAAGGTGGCGCCGCTGCAGTTCATTCTCAGTGAAGGCGGCCAGTATGTGACTTCCTACAAGGTGATGGAGAAGCCGCAGGGGGAAGCCATGAGCGTGATCTTTGTGATCCCCCGTTCGCGCGAAGCGGCAGGCGGCGCTTTCTTTGACGGAGCCGCCCGCTGTCTCAACTGGAAGCGGCCCAGCGATCTGTGGAGCGTTCTACCTTACATCGAGACCGGAGACGGCGAACCTCCGGCGCCCCACGATCCCGATCCGCCGCTCTTTACCAGCAACGCGGATGCACTCGCCAATACCCTGCGTGCCACGCCGAAGAAGATGGATTGCACCGATCTGTGGACCGCCGTGTGGCGCGCCACCAAGCAGGATGCAAACCAGGTCCGCGGCAAGCGTCACGTGATCCTTTTCAGCAGCTCCGAAGAAGGCAGAATCGCGGGGCATGGCCTGATCGCGAACATGCAGTCCAGCCGCATTCCCCTGCAGGTCATCTGTTCCGGGCCTAACGGACAGCTACAGGAGTTCTGCAAGCGCACCCATGTGCGCTATCGCGTAGGAATCGAGGAGGAACTCCCACTGTTGATCGAGCAGGCCTACCTGAACCTGCTCGCCCGCTATGAGATCGCCTACCAGCCGGTTTCCGCCGATATCGAAGAGGTCAAGGTGCGTGTGCAGACCCCGAATGGCTGGGGCGAGACGCGCATTCCTTACCTCAAGGAATCGGAGTAGCGTTGCCTCTCAGGCCTTCCAATCCATCGCCAGGCGGACCAGGCTACGCACCGGCAGGCCGGTCGGACCTTTGGCCAGATACGGTTTTGCTTCGTCCAGCCAAGCTGTTCCCGCGATATCCAGGTGGACCCACGGGGTCTCCTCGGCGAACTCTTTGAGGAACATTGCGGCGGTGATGGCGCCGCCGGCGCGGCCGCCCACGTTGGCCAGGTCGGCGAAGGCGCTTTTCAGATAGTCCTTGTAGTCGTCTTCCAGTGGCAGCGGCCACATGCGCTCACCTTCCGCTTTGCTGGAGGCCATCACGCGGTCGCGCATGGCGTCGTCATTGGCGAAGAGTCCCACGTTGAGGTGGCCTAGCGCGACCACCACGGCGCCGGTCAGGGTGGCGGCATCCACCAGATGGGTGCAGCCCTGCTTCCTCGCGTAGGTCAGCGCATCGGCCAGGATCAGGCGGCCTTCCGCATCCGTGTTGATGACCTCGATGGTCTTACCGTTCATCGCCTTGACGATATCGCCCGGACGCTGCGCGCGGCTGCCCGGCATGTTCTCCACGCACGGCACGAACGCCGTCACGGGAATCGCCGGCTTCAACTGCGCGATCGCCCGCATGGCCCCGATCATGGCCGCGCCGCCTGCCATGTCGTACTTCATCTTCTCCATGCCGTCGGCCGGCTTAATGGAGATGCCGCCCGTATCGAAGGTGACGCCCTTGCCCACCAGACCGAGGTGCGCCCCGCCCGTCGCACCCGCCGGCTGGTAGCGCAGCACGATCAGCACCGGAGGCTCAGCGCTGCCGATGGCCACGCCGAGCAACGAGCCCATGCCGAGTGTTTCCATCGCGTCCCGGTCCAGTACTTCGCAAGCCAGGCCGAACTCCGCCGCCATTGCGCCCGCCGCCGCCGCCATCCCCAGCGGCGTCAGAAGGTTCGCCGGTTCGTTCACCATCGCGCGGGAGAAGTTCTGCGCCTCGGCCAGGATGCGTCCGCGCTCCACCGCGACCTCCAGTTCCGGTCCCGTTCCCGCAATCGCGACCGAGTCGAG
>CAIRBY010000717.1 GCA_903876865.1 uncultured Acidobacteriia bacterium | reverse complement strand
TGTCCATGGTCGCACCCGCGACGGTGCGTCCTTCTTCGGCGTTGGAGACTGACGCGTAGAACAGCTTCGCCGCGATCGCGATCAGGATGACGGCTGCAACAGCGAGGGCATGATATCGGCGCATCGTCGCTTCTCCACGATGGGCCATCCGGACATCGAACAGGACCGGGTGATGGTGCGGCTCGTCTGATGCACCGGGATGGCGCCGGGGTCCATTTTCCAACGGGTCGGAGACTACCCCCCGCGACGACGCCGGCCGTGTGAAGCGCCTCACAGGGCGGCGCGCTTTTTGTTCGCGTCCGCGGTTACCGGCGGTGTCGCCGCCCGCACAGGCCTGCGCGAAGGCCTCTCGCCTCGGATTCGCCGGAAACGGCGATCACCTCGCAGGAAACGCGGTGCGACGTCATGTATGGACGGCCCCCGGTTGGCAAGAGAGCATTTTGCTTTGACGGTTTTCGGTCTGGAGCGGTCATGTATCCGGCCTGTTGTGCGGTCGGCTTGACCGCTGGCCCCAAGGGGTAACGCGGATCTGGTTCCAATCATTGCGGCGCGCTGAACGGCGCGATGACGTGACGGAGTGTCCCGATCCTGGTCCTGACCATTTGCCGTCGTGGCGTCGTGCTCCTTTGCTCCGCGAAAGGCTTGTTTGCGGCGACGTCAGGCCGCCATCGGGCGAGCCCGATACTCTTGCCCGGACGTCAGCACCGCCCAGACGATGCGAGCGGTCTTGGCGGCCTGAGCCACCACAGCGACCCGCATCGGCCGGCGCGCCAGAATGCCGGAGAGCCAGGGCCCGGCCTTGTCGGGCCGGCCGTTGACCTGGCGCAGCCTGGAAGCTGCGCCAAGGGTGAGCAGTCGCCGCAGGCTGCCGTCGCCGGCGCGGCTGATGCTCCCGGATCGGCGCTTCTCCCCGCTCGACGCCTGCTTCGGCGTCAGGCCGACCCAGGCGGCGAAGTCGCGCGCCGAGGCGAACTGGCGGCCGTCGCCAATCGCCGCGATGATGGCGTGTGCGCTGATCGGGCCGACGCCGGGGATCGTCATCAGCCGGCGGGCGCCGGCATCGGCGCGGGCGCGCTCGACGATTACGTGCTCGAGCTTGGCCGCCTCGGCGTCGAGTTGGTGCCACTGCCGGGTCAGCGCCGCCAAGCTGGGCAACAGCAGCTCCGGGATGGCGGTGTCGCCGCGCTCGATCATCGCCCGTAGCGTCGCGAAGCCTTTGAGCCCCTGCGCCGCCACGATCCCCATCTCCGCCAGCATCGCGCGGATCGCATTCATCAGTTGGGTGCGCTGGCGCACCAGCAGGTCGCGCGCACGCTGCAGCGCCCGTTCGCACTGCTGCGCTACGCTCTTGATCGCCACAAACCGCATCGTTGGCCGCCGCACCGCCTCGCAGATCGCCGCCGCGTCGCGCGCATCTGTCTTGTTGCGCTTCACGTACGGCTTCACATAGGCCGCCGGCATCAAACGCACCTCGTGCCCGAGCCCACTCAGGACCCGAGCCCAGTGATGCGACGAGCCACACGCCTCCATTCCCACAACCGCCGGTGCAAGCTGCGCGAAGAAACGTTCCACGCGCGCCCGACCCAGTCGCTTGCTCAAATTCATGCCCCCGGTCGCATCTTCCCCGTGGACCTGGAACACGTTCTTGGTGATATCCACTCCGATCGTGATAATCTGCATGGCGGACGGTCTCCTATCCTGGTTCCGACTCAACACCGGCCAGCTTGGCACAGTGATGCCGTCGGGGGCCGTCCACCCATCATTGCGAGGCGGCGAAGCCGACGAAGCAATCCATTGCGGCTCGACGGGCAGCGCGATTCGATCTGAAAATATCATGCTCTGGCGCCGGTCAGCTGCGCCGGCCGCCCTTCTGCTGATCGTCGAGCCAGTCCGCCAGCTTCTCGGCGCTGCCCTTGGCGGCCTTGCCGGCCTTCTTCTTCGCCGCCGCCTTCGGCTTGACCGGAATCTTCGCCTGTTCCGCCTCGCGCGCCAGGCGCAGGGCCTTCAGCCGCTCAGTCTTGGCGCGGATGGCAAGGCCCTGCGCTTCGTACTCGGCCATCGCTTTTTTGCCTTCCTCGGCTTTCTGCGCCTTGGTGAACTGCGCCTGCGCCTCGTTCTTCTTCGAATGA
>CAIRBY010000716.1 GCA_903876865.1 uncultured Acidobacteriia bacterium | reverse complement strand
GGCAAGACCACATTCGCCCTCCATCTGAATGGATTGCTCAGTGGAGAGGGCACGGTCGAGGTGTGCGGACTTCCGGTGATTGCCGCCAATGTGGCTTCGATCCGCCGCAAGATCGGCCTGGTGTTTCAGGATTCCGAGAGTCAGTTGTTCATGCCCACGGTGTTGGAAGACGTGGCCTTCGGGCCGCTGAATCACGGCTTGAGCCGGGGGCAGGCCACGCAGCGCGCAATGGAGGCGCTGGCGCAGGTGGGAATGTCCGCCGTTGCGGGGAAGGCGCCCTATCACCTCAGCGCGGGGGAAAAGAAACGCGTGGCCATCGCGGGGATACTGGCGGTGGATCCGGAGATCCTAGTCTTGGACGAGCCGACCACGTTTCTAGACCCGCCCGGTCAAAGGGCGCTGGCGCAGTTACTGGCCGGCTTGCCTCAAGCCAAGATTCTAATCACTCATGACATGCCGTTCGCACAGGCAACGTGCACCAGGGCCGTCTTCTTTCAGAACGGAGTCATTGCGGCGGAGGGCGCGGTAGCTGACGTTGCGCGTCGCTTTGACTGGGAGTTCATTGCCTCGCACGGGGCCTGAGCAGGCGGTACGAAGACGTTCGCTACTCTGTCTTTTTTGCCGCTTGAGCAGCCCGCTTGCGGTGTTCAGCCCAGCGCTTCTTCTGCGCCAGCGCGATCCGTTTTCTGGCCGCGGGGCTAAGTTCGCGCTTGGCGCGCGTCGGCTTCGCCGACACAGGGGCAGAGACCGATACTGTCTTACCCTTTAACTGTGCTTGTATCTCACGGATTTTACCTTCGATCCGCTCTTTCTCGATTTGATAGCCGACAAGGGCCATCTCCAGCGTAGACTGATCGATAGACAATTTTAGACGTGCCATCTGGTACCTTGACCGCACTATATCATAGGAAATCAAGGTATCGTAGGGAAATGGAACAACGGAAAGTTCCACCCCGGCCAGGACGTTTATGAGGGTTGTCATTCAACGAGTCAGTGAAGCGAAGGTCAGTGTCGACAGCGCCCCAGTAGGGTCTATACGTACCGGATTAGTAGTTTTGGTGGGCATTGCGCGAACCGATGGGGAGCCGGAGGCGGACTATTTGGCGGATAAGCTTATCGGACTGCGCATCTTCTCTGATGATGCGGGTAAGATGAACCTCAACGTGGCTGACGCGGGCGGGGCGTTGTTAGTGATCTCACAGTTCACGCTTTACGGATCGTGCCGCAAGGGGCGCCGGCCCAGTTTCGACGAGGCCGCGCCACCGGAGCAGGCACAGGCTCTCTATAATTACTTTGTGGAGAAGTTGCGCCAGGGGCCCGTCGCAGTGGAGACGGGAGTGTTTCAGGCCTCGATGGAGGTGCATCTGGTGAATCAGGGCCCGGTGACCATCCTAATCGATACAGCGGAGCGGAATCGGCAATGATCGAAACATACGGTTATGCGCGGGCGGGCTTTCTCGGAAATCCGAGTGACGGATATTATGGCAAGACTCTCTCCTTTGCCATGTCGAATTTTCGCGCGCGGGTGTTGATCTATCCCAGCGCGCGACTGGAAATCAAACCTTCGAAGGTGGATCTCCCGGTTTTCGAGAATCTGGACGATTTGTATCGCATCACGCGGTGGCGCGGATACTACGGCGGCATTCGCATCATTCAGGCGTTGGTGGTGCGCTTGGTGGACTATTGCCGCGAACAGGGCCTGGAACTGCCGGACCGCAATTTCACGCTCGAGTATGAATCCAACGTGCCGCAGCGATTGGGGCTGGGGGGGTCGAGCGCCATCATTACCGCTTCCTTGCGGGCGCTCTGCCAGTATTACGGGCTGGATATCCCGCTCCCGGTTCAGGCGAATCTCGCGCTGGAGACCGAGACCCGCGAATTGAATGTGCCGGCGGGCTTGCAGGACAGGGTGGTGCAGGCGTATCAGGGGCTCGTCTACATGGATTTCTCACGCGACCTGATGCAATCCAGAGGTTATGGCGAGTATGAGCGATTGGATGTTGGGCTCCTACCCAAAGTCTACGTGGCGTACCGCACGTCTCTGAGCGAAGGCACGGAGGTGTTCCACAATAATCTGCGCGAACGCTGGCTGCGCGGCGATGCGGAAGTGGTGACAGCGATGGAGACGTGGGCAGGATATGCGGCGGAGGGGCGGCAGTGCCTGTTCGATAAGAACTACGATCGCCTGCACGAACTGGTAAATGCGAACTTCGACCTGCGCGCGAAGATTTATCAGATCGATGCGGGGAATCTGGAGATGGTCCACGCGGCGAGGGCGGTGGGTGCGACTTCGAATTTCGCCGGGTCGGGCGGAGCGATTGTGGGCACCTACGAAGACGAAGCGATGTTTGAAAGACTTACCGAGGGGATGAAGCAGGTAGGCGTCGCGGTGATTAAACCGAAGATTGTGAGTTAAGGGGGACAGGCCACGCTTTGGCATGGCCTGTTCCGCACCGCAGAAAAGACAAAAGAAGCAAGACAGGCCACAAACTACGATGGCCTGTCCCACTGGTGCTGGTTACTGGCGGCTCATGTACTTCTCGTAGAGACGCGTCTGCTTGTTGACGAGCGGGACTTCCTTGCCCTTGATGAAAAGATACTTTACCTGGGTGGTGATCTCCAGCGGATCGCCGGTGGTCACGATGAGGTCCGCGACTTTGCCCTTCTCCACGCTGCCGATTTCGTTGCCGTGGCCCCAGATCTGCGCGGCGTTGATGGTTACCGCTTTGAGGGCCTCGTCATAGGGCAGGCCGAAGCCGACCGCCGTGGCTGCCTGATAGGGCAGGTTGCGGACGAACTCGTTGTTGAAAGTCCCGAACGCGAACTTGACGCCGGCTTTGTAGGCTTCGGCGGGTTGGGTGAAGGCTTCATCGTAGGGTGAGTCTTCGGTATCGGGCAAGGCGAGAACGCGGCCAAGAATCACCGGGATGTTCTTGGCTTTGAGTTCCGCGCCAACCTTCGCGATATCGCGCGGCTGTAGGATCACGATCTTGACCTTCTGCTTTTCGGCGAAGGCGATGGCATCGTGAATCACGCTGGCGCGACTGGCAGAGACTGCGAGCGGCACCTTGCCTTCGAGCACCGGGATCATGGCTTCGAGTTTGAGGTCGCGTTTGAAGCCCGGGGCATTGGCCGCGCGCTCCTTCTGGTATTGGCGCGCCTCATCGAAGAAGGCCACGATCTTGGCGACCTGGGCATCGTAGGTGCGCTTGGCGGCGGTGAAACCGGCCGCGCCCGCCGCGCCGGGGATCATATCCAGGATCGCGTCCGGGGCCATGCCGCCGCCGCGTCCGCCGCGTCCGCCGAGCGAGGGGAAAATCAGGTGCATGGCCGCGCTGCGGTCAACGGCCATATCCTCCCAAGTCCAGCCATCAGTGTGGATGAGCGCGGCTTGGCCTGAGATGTGCTGCGAGCCTCCGCCGCCGCGTCCACCACCACCGCCCGAGGCGGGGTAGGTCATGACGCTGGTGATGCCGTTGACGCGGACCACGCCGAAGTGTTCGCTTTCGGGATTAACGGCGCTCAGGGCGCGCAGTTGCGGCATGAACTCGCCGATCTCGCCCGTGTCCACGGTTTCCCGCGTGGAAGAGACTTCAGAGAGGCCGAGTTCAGTGCCGGAATCGATCATACCCGGGTAGACCCGCAGGCCCTTGCCTTCGATGATGCGGGCGCCCTTCGGCGGCAGGAGTTTGGCGCCGATTTCGGCGATCTTGCCATCCTGCAGGATCACGGTTACGCCCATCATCGCCGCACCCGTCACCGGGTAGACATCGGCGTTGCGGATGACGATGGTCTCTGCCGAGAGAACCATCGCGCAACTAATCAAGAGTCCAACGAATTTCACTGTCCACCCCTTCCGCCGCGTCCACCCTGGGTGCGCGGTTGATTCTGCTTTTCCTTGTCGATCATCTTCTGCTTCTCCGCCGCTTTGCCGGGGCGTCCGCTGACTTCGTTGTCGCGATCGAAGTAGACGGTGCCATCGATCAGGACCTTCTGCACCTTGGCGTAATCGGAGAGCGGGAACTTATCGTAGATCACGAGGTCGGCGTCTTTGCCGACTTCGATCGAGCCGACGCGGTTATCGATGCCCAACTGCTTGGCCGGGTTCAGCGTGACCATGGCGAGGGCTTCGGTTTCGCTGACGCCGCCGTACTTGATGGCCTTGCCGGCTTCGCTGTTGAGGTGGCGCATGAGTTCGGCGTCATCGCTATTCAGCGAGACCACTACGCCCTTCTTCTGCATGATGGCGGCGTTGTAGGGGATGGCGTCGAAAGCCTCCATCTTGTAAGACCACCAATCGCTGAAAGTGGAAGCGCCGGCGCCGTGCGCGGCGATCTCCTTGGCGACCTTGTAGCCTTCGAGAACGTGTTGCAGGGTGCGGATCTTGAAGCCGTAATCGTCGGCGATCCGCAGCAGCATGAGGATTTCGTCGGCGCGGTAGCTGTGAGCGTGCACGAAACGCTTGCCTTCCAGGACTTCCTTGAGGGCTTCCATCTGCAGATCTTTGCGCGGCGGAATGCCGGTCTTCTTGGCAGCGTAGGCGTCCCACTCGGCCTTGTAGATTTTGGCGTTGTTGAAGGCTTCGCGGATTACGTCTTCCACGCCCATGCGGGTGGCGGGGTAGCGGCCCTGCTGCGCCTGTCCGTTGATGGCGCGTCCGGTGGGATTGCCGGCGCGCTTGGGGTTTTCCCCGAGGGCGAACTTGATGCCCGGGGTGGCGCCTTCGAAGATCATGCCCTGCGCGTCCTTGCCCCAGCGCATCTTGAGCGGCAGGGTCCTGCCGCCGATGGCATTGGCCGAACCGTGCAGAATGTTGGCGGTGGTCACGCCGCCGGCCAGGGCACGATAGATCGCGATGTCCTCGGGGTTGATGATGTCTTTGATATCCACCATCGAGGAGACGCTGATGCTGCCTTCGTTGATGCCGCCATCGCCGGCGATGTGCGAGTGGCAATCGATGATGCCCGGGATCACGTATTGATTGGAGGCGTCGATAACCTTAGCTCCGGCGGGTTCCATGACCTTCTCGCCGACTTCGGCGATCTTGCCATCCTTCACCAGAATTGAACCCTTGAACGTGCCCTTCGACACCGTCATGACGGTGGCGTTCTTGATCACGTAGGTCTGCGCACAGAGGGGCGCCGCCGCGAAGCACGCGGCGAATACGTACTGCCTGATCGATAGCTTCATTACTGTTTCACCCCTGCCTGATTTACTTCTGCCTGATTCCTTCCGGGATCGTCGGTGGCCGCGCCGCGTCCGCCCGCGGGAGTTTCCGGCGCGGGCACATACTTGCGGCCGTCCACGAAGACCATCTCCACCTTGGTGCTGTTCTCGAAGATGTCGCCGCGGGTGACCACGAGGTTGCCGATCTTACCCTTCTCGATCGAGCCCATCCGGTCCGCTACGCCGAAGATTTCGGCCGGGGAAAGGGTGAGGGCTCGCAGCGCATCTTCGCGCGAGAGGCCGGCATCGATCGCCTTCTTTACCGCCGCCTTCAGATCGCGGGAGGCTTCCAGGCCATCGGAATAGAGCGCGAACTTCACGCCCGCTTTCTGCAGCATGGCCGGAGCGGATGCCGCCTTGTCGCGGGTCTCGAGGGTGCGCACGCTATCCACATCATCGGGGTCCGCATCGCGGTTCTTTTCGGGCCAGCGCATGCTGACGAGCAGGGCGATGTTGGCCTTCTTGAGCAGGGCTGCGGCTTCGGGGCGATAGGCCTCGCGGCCGCCGTAGAGGATGTAGGGTTGCTTGAGGTCGGCCGCGAGGTGGATCATGCGGTCGATCTCCACCAGCCGATTGGCGGGGAGGAGGATTCGCTTGGATTCGAGCACGCCTTCGAGAGCGCGATCATATTCCGGGCGCGTCATGCCGTTGGGGTTCGCGGCGTAGGCATCCTTCACCAGTTTGTAGTGCTCGGCGTCCAGATAGATCTGGCGCACGTAGGCGATGTAGCCCATCAAAGAGCTGGGGAAGCCGCCGCCCATGCCGCCGCCACCACCGCCGCCGGTGCGGCCGATGGCGATGTACTGTCCAGTGGGTGAGGCCACGATCATCTCAGCGCCCTTTTCGCCGCTGATGAGATCGATCACCGCGCCTTGCCCGCCGAAGATGCCGCGGGTGGGGAAGGTGACTGCGGATGTGAATCCGGCGCTGCGGGCGGTTTCCACGCCCCGTCCGGTGGGGCTGACTTCATCGGCGATTTTGAGCCAGCTGGTGGTCTGCGGACGGTCTTCGGGTCCGCGCGCGGGCGCTGCGGTTACGGCAGCGGCAGCGGCGGGCGCGGCTGCGGTGGTTCCACGCCCACCGCGTCCGGCTGCCGCGGCGGCGGAAGCGCCCCCGGCCTGTCCCCAGTTGCTGAGGGAATCGATCAGGCCCGGGTAAACGGTGAGGCCCTCTCCTTCCACCAGCATGGCGTCGGGTGGAACGGCAACGTTCTCTCCGACCGCATCAATCAATCCATTTCGAACCACCACCGTGCCCTTGTTGATGACTGAGCCGCTGACGGTTACGATCTTCGCGTTGTGAATGGCCACTGCCGGATGAGACTGGGCAAAAGCCATGGCGCAACACAGAAACAGTGTTGTAGCTAGTTGTTTCATAATGACGGTTAAGAAGAGTATGGCGCAGCTTCGGGGCAAATGGTTACCGCCGCCCCGGACGTCTTATACTGGAATTTGCCACCCAGAAAACCAGTTCGCTACCGTGACGCGGGCGTGAATATCGACGAAGCCGACCGCGCCGTCTCTTCCATCAAGAAATTTGCCCGCGCCACCTTTACACCCGGGGTGCTGACGGAGATTGGCAGCTTCGGCGCCATGTATCAGTTAGCGGGCTTCCGCAAGCCGGTGCTGGTCAGCTCCGCCGATGGCGTGGGCACCAAGCTCAAGGTTGCGTTCCTCACCGGACGCCACGGTACGGTGGGCGAAGATCTGGTGAACCACTGCGTCAACGATATCGCGGTGCAGGGCGCGCGGCCGCTGTTCTTCCTGGATTATTTCGCCGTGGGCAAGTTGGATGCCGAGGTCGCGGCGAGCGTGGTCAGCGGGATTGCGCGCGGGTGCCGCAACAACGGCTGCGCCCTGATCGGGGGCGAGACCGCCGAGATGCCGGGAATGTACGCGGACAACGAATACGATCTGGCGGGGTTCATAGTGGGCGCGGCGGAGCGCAGTGAACTGCTCACCGGCAAGACGGTGCGCGAGGGCGATGTGCTGCTCGGGCTGCCCTCCACGGGGCTGCACACGAACGGCTATTCGCTGGCGCGGAAACTCTTCTTCGAGATCGCGGGGTATGGTCCCAAGACGCTGCTGCCGGAAGTGGGTTCCACGGTGGGCGATGCGCTGCTGGCCGTGCATCGCAGCTACCTGAAACCGATCCGCGCGCTGATGGATGCGAAGTTGCTGCGCGGCGCCGCGCACATCACCGGAGGCGGCATCACCGACAATACGCCGCGCATGCTGCCTAAGGAATTTGGGGTGGCGATCGATACCAGTGCCTGGAAGATCCCGGCGCTGTTCGAAGTGCTGCGGCGCATCGGCGATATTCCGGAAGACGATTACCGGCGCACCCTGAATCTGGGCGTGGGCATGATACTGGCGGTGCCCGCGCGTGGCGCGGTGAAGGCCGAGGCAGTGCTCCGCAAACTCGGGGAGACACCGTTCCGCATGGGCACGGTGGTGGCGCAGAAGCGCGGGCGTCCGCGGGTGGAGTACCGGTGAGGCGCCTGGGAATTCTGATCTCCGGCCGCGGCTCGAACTTCGAGGCGATTGCGGCGAATATTGCCGGGGGCAGGCTGGAGGCGGAGATCGCGGTGGTGATTTCCAATCGTGCGGACGCGCCCGGTTTGGAGGTTGCGCGCAGTCGCGGGTTGACGGCGGTCTGCATACCGTCAAAGGGCCTGGACCGGTTGGAGTACGACCGGCTGCTGATCGGGGAGCTTCAGAAGCACGATGTCGAGTTGGTGTGTCTCGCTGGCTTTATGCGCCTGCTGAGCGCTCAGTTCATCCGCGCGTTTCCGAATCGAATTCTCAACATTCACCCTTCGCTGCTGCCGGCGTTTCCGGGGCTCGATGCGCAGCATCAGGCGCTCGCGCACGGGGTCAAACTGGCGGGGTGCACGGTGCATTTCGTGGACGAGGATCTGGATGCGGGGCCGATTGTGATGCAGGCGAGCGTGCCGGTGGAGGATGGCGATACGGAAGAGACGCTCTGCGCGCGGATTCTGCAACAGGAGCACCGTATCTACTCGGAGGCAATCGCCCGTGTGCTGAGTGGCCAGTACACGATTGCGGGACGGCGCGTGCTGTTCACGTAGACGCGTTTTTGTTGCGCAGTTCGCGCACGATCAGGAAGTTGGAGAGTTTCATCGGCGGACCCGGACTGGTCTGCAGTTGCTTTTCCACGGCCCGCTGATACTGGCGCAGAATCTCCGTACGCCGCCGGACCGGTAGTTCGCAGGCCTCGAAATCCAGGAGCAGTTCAATTTCCCAGGGCTGAAAGCTGTTTCGCCGCATTTCGCCACGAGAGATCTCACTCACCAGTTTCCGGAAGCGGTTGAGCATCATCTCGCGCTGTTCGAATTCATCGACCCAGGTCACGCGTATGTTATCGGCCCGAATCGCATTGTCTTTAGGGGAAGAGAACGGCTCAGCGCAGGCGGGCCTATTGGCTGTGGTACCAGACGGGGATCTCGAGGCGGTAGTAGCTCAAGCCGACGCGGGCCAACATCTGGATGCGGTGGCCGGGTTCGCAGGTGGTGCGGATGGCGGGAATGGAGACGCGCGTGGACGATTCGGTGATGCGCACGGAATTGTCGACGCACGCGTCGTTTGTGAATAACTCGGCGGGACGCAGCGCACCGCCATCGGGAATCAGCACGGCGAAGGACTCGCCAGGCGCGGCGTGCCCATCCTGGTTGCCCTCGCCGAAGGCGTGCGGGTAGCCGGGCGCGGTGGAACCATCGGCGATCCGGTAGTCCGTGGAAGGCGCGGCGTCGGGATAAACCGGGACGTCAATGGCTACACGGTTCTCGCCATCGTCGCCGATCAAACGCGCACCGGAGACGGCGGCGGCTGAGGCTGTGATGGTCAGGGATACGGTGGATGCTTCTCCCGGCATGAGCGCGAACAGGCGCGTCGGGGCAGCGAAACGAATTCCCGGCGTAGGGCTCTCCCATTTGAAAGTGAGCGGGCTGGAACGCGCCGCGCCTTTGTTCCAGAAACGCAGCTTGAGTTGAGTGGGTTTGCCCGCGGTGGCCCAACCGGCGCCCACCACTTCATAGCCGGCGAGCGCAATATCCGCGCCCGGTCCCACGCCGACTTCGTAGGCGTCGCCATCGAGTTCGAAGGTGAGGCGACCGCGCGCATCGGCGCGCTGGGTGCGGCGGCGGACGTTGCCATCGCGGAGGCGGATATAAGCGACGGAGTAGCTGGCGCCCGCGGTATAGAGTCGCGGCGAGGTGACGGTGAGTTTCACATTGGGGAGCGTGGCGCCGGCGGGAATCCACTCCCGCACGGCGGAGCGGAAGCCACCGCGCCGCACAGTTTCGAGCAGGGTGAAGCCGGGCTGGCGGCGGTCCGAGACGATTTCCCAGTCCCATACGCCGAAGTTCGGGTAGGGGTCGGCGTGGCCGAATACGGTTGATTTCGGCAGCGGATTGGCGAAGGCGTCGAGGTGGAATTTGAGGGTATCGGCGATGGAGGAGGTGGCCGCCACCTGGCGAATGCGTACGTCGTCGAGAGTGGGGAAGAGATCGGTGAGCGCGCATTCGACATCGAAGCCCGCGGGTCCGACGGACATTTCCGGATTGGCGTGGAAACTGGAGGCGCTGCCGACGAGGTCTGGGCATTTGGCCGCCTGCCAGATGGCGAAGAAGCCGCCGGCGCCGGCGCCGGTGACGCCGCGATGATCGCGGTCCGCGAGGGTGCGGAAGGTGTGATCCACGGTGTCGATCAGCTCGGGAAAGTAGAGGGGAAAGGGCCCGGTGGTCTCGACCGGTCCGGAATCCACGATGAACACGGCGTGGGTGGCAACAAATGCGGTGAGGGCCGTGTCGCGCGCGGGATCTTCGGCTTCATAGCCGTGGAACCAGTAGATGACCGGGTAGCGGGTGGTGCGCGCGGTGGCGTATGCGGGCGGCAGGAAGATGCGATAGCTGCGCGCGGCGCCCATGACCTGGCTGCGATGGCTGCGCTCCTGCGGACTGCCCGAGGGGGCGGCGGCCGGTTGGAAGGCCGCGGCCAGGGTGGTAAATCCGATCAGGCAGGAGAGAATCCGCACACTTGAGTTCGTACCACTTTGCGGCGCGGCGGCGCAAGGCGGCGGGGCGCTGATAAGCTGAAGTCTATGAGACTCGTGGTGGCTTCGGATCATGCGGGCGTGGCACTGAAAGGGCGCGTGGTCGATGAATTGCGCAAGGCTGGGCACGAGGTGGCCGATCTCGGCACCTACACCACGGAAGCGGTCGACTATCCGGAGTATGCGCAGAAAGTGGCGCGGGCGTTGCTGGCCGGGGAAGCGGAGCGAGGGATCCTGATCTGCGGCAGCGGCGCGGGAGCGTGCGTGGCCGCCAACAAGTTCAAGGGCATCCGCGCGGCCACCTGCCACGATACGTTCAGCGCGCGGCAGTGCGTGGAAGACGATGACGTCAACGTGCTCTGCATGGGCGCGCGCGTGATCGGTTCCGAAGTCGCGGTCGAGATTGTGCGAGATTACGTGGCGGCGCGCTTCTCCGGGTTGGAGCGGCATCGGAGGCGGCTCGCGGAAGTTGCCGGATTCGAAGCCAATTTCGGCAAGTGAGTGCAGCGCGCGCGGCGCTATTTCTTAGTGGATCTACCTGGTCGCGAGGATTGCGTCGAGTGCGACGCCGGTATGGCGCCCTTCCACTTGCGTGAAGCCGGCTGCCAGCAGCAGCCTGCGATACTCCCCGAGACTGCGCTCCTTGCCCTCCGTCACGATCAGCATATTGAGCGACTGCATGTTGGCCGCGAGCGGGCCGACGCCGTCTTCGGCCAGCAGTTTCTCGCCGATCAGGAGCGCGCCGCCGGGCGGAAGTTGCGCCACGATGCGGGCGAGGAGGCGGGCGATCTTCTCGTCCGACCAATCGTGCAGAATGCGGCCGGCGTAGTAGAGATCGGCATCGGGTAGGGCATCGGCGAAGAAGTCCCCGCCGACCACATCGATGCGGGCCGCGGCTGGGGACTTCGCCACCTGTTCGAGGGCAAGCGCGGTGGCGCGGGGCAGATCGAAGACGGTGGCGCGGAGGCCGGCGTACTGTTCACAGGCGGCGATGGCGAGATGCCCGGTGGCGCCGCCG
>CAIRBY010000715.1 GCA_903876865.1 uncultured Acidobacteriia bacterium | reverse complement strand
CGGAATCGCCTCTTCCGGCTTCGATCCCGGCTTCTCCGTCGGCGCTCCGCCCTTCATGCGGATCATGTAGCGGCCTTCGCCGCCCGTGACTTCCACATAATCGGCCTTCTGCAGTTTCTCCACGAAATCCGTGAAGCTGCTTGCGCCATACGCCTTCTCATTGAAGGTCGAATCCAACTGCAGCATCGTGCTCTTGAGCAGACCCAGCTGCGGACGCACTTCGCGACGTTCCAATACACCCAGCGCGCGCTCTACCAGCGGCATTGCCTGCGCCAGATCGAGCGACACGCGCTTGTGCGGCGGGCGCTGCTGCGAAGCTTGCGAAGCCGGCGCTCCGGAGGCGGAAGGCGCGGCGGCCTGCTGCTGCGGCTTCTCCTGCCGTTCGCTGTGCTGCTGATGTTGCTGGTGGCTGCTGGACGAACGCGGACGGTCGTCCATCACGGATTCGTATGCCACGAACTCGTGACAGTTCTTTTGCAGAATGGTGCTCGTGAAGGCGCGTCCGCCCACTACGAAAATACGCTTGTCGTACTGCTTCAGTTTGTTGACGAGCGCGATGAAATCGCTATCGCCGCTGACGATGGCGAAAGCATTGATGTGGTCGTGAGTGAAGGCCATCTCGAGTGCATCGAGAGCCAGGTTGATGTCGGCGCCGTTCTTGTCGCCTCGGGGAGAGGGGTCACGCTGAACCATTTGCACGGCGTGCTCGCTAAGCGCGCGTGTCGCGGATTCCTGCCTGCCCCAGTTTGCATACGCAAACTTGGTGACGATCTCGCCGCGTTCTTTTAGCGCGTCGAGCACGGCAGCCACGTCAAATTCGCGGTGCAAGGTGCTCTTCACGCCAATCTCGATATTGTCGAAATCGATGAAGACGGCGATCTTCAGTTTCTGTTCCATGTTTGAATCCTTAAACCCAGCGTTGGGAGTGGTGGATTTGTTGGTCCATCGCGCCCTTCGCGCCGGGGGGCCGCCGCCGGACAAAGTGTCCGGCGTGGGTGCTTCGGCTGAAAGCCTCATGGGTAAGTGTATCCTAATTCCACACACCCGGGGGACGAGGTCGCCCGGCGCGCCTTTCCCGCGCGCCAGGTTTCGGGGTAGGGCAGGCGTTTCCGCCGGCCAACTTCTCTGGCGAGTCTGTCGGGCTCCACTGAGACGCCGGCGCCGGCTAGAGCCTGTTCATCAGACTCGCCGAATAACCGGCTCCGAAGCCGTTATCGATGTTCACCACGGTCACGTTGCTGGCGCAACTGTTCAACATTCCCAGTAGCGCCGCCAGGCCGTGGAAACTGGCGCCGTAGCCCACGCTCGTGGGCACCGCGATCACCGGGACCGAAACCAGGCCGCCCACCACGCTCGGCAGCGCGCCTTCCATGCCCGCGCACACCACCACCACGCGCGCTTCGCTCAACCGTTCGCGATTGCTCATCAGCCGGTGGATGCCCGCCACGCCGATATCGTGGATCGTATCCACATCGTTGCCCATCAACTCCGCCGTGACCTGCGCCTCTTCCGCCACCGGAATATCGCTGGTGCCCGCGCACACCACCGCGATGCGCCCCTTGCCGTGCACGGTCCGGTCGCGCCAGAAGCGGATCGCGCCGGAGAGCGGCAGATACTCCGCGCCCGGCAGTTGCGCCGTCACCAGCGCGGCGCATGCCCGGTCCGCTCGCGTGATCAGTACATTCGGGGCATTGGCCAGCAACCGCTCGGCGATAGCCACCACCTGTTCCGGCGTCTTGCCCTTGGCGAAGATCACCTCCGGCATGCCGTGGCGCAGCGCGCGGTGGTGATCCACCTTGGCGAAGCCCAAGTCCTCAAACGGCATATGGCGCATCCGCGTCATCGCCGTGTCGATCTCTACCGCGCCATCGCGCACCTGCTCGAATAAGAGGCGCAGCTGATCCTGGTCCATGAGGCCAGAATATCAGACGGGTCTCGATTCTTCGCTCGTCCCGCCTGCCAGCCGGACCAAAGTACTAGGGCATACCTATGAAAACGCGACTTTAGAACTATTGTTTGCCGTTCTGCAAACACGGATGATTAGTAACAAATGAATTTAAGCACAGATAGTAATAGTGCGGCCATCATCGGAGGCCTTTCGGACCGGAGAGGCAGAAGTCGTTTTCCCGTGCAACAGGATGTCCGTTACCGTGTAGTGCAGGCACGCTCGTTGAAGGTCAGCGGTTCCGGCACCACGCTCAATATGGGTAGCGGGGGAATCCTTTTCACCACCGAAGAGAAGCTGCCGCTGGGTCGCATGGTCGAAGTCAGCGTCAATTGGCCTGCCAGATTGGACGGCGTCTGCGCGCTGCAATTCGTCGCCACGGGACGCGTGGTCCGCACCGATGGACACCGCGCCGCTGTTCGTATCGAACGGTATGAATTCAAAACCCGCAGCACCGCGAATCTAGCCGCAGCGGTGTAGCCCTCGCAGCACTCATTCCGCGGTCACTCGTCACGATGCACCGTGTCCATGGCAAAGGCCGGCACGCACACCGCAATGTACTCCGCCCCTTCATCCTCGGGAGTGCTGTACCTCACCCACTCGCCCGCTTGCGTGATCACAGCCTGCCCCGCGTGAATATCCATGCACCCATCCCGGTGCTCCACCCGCAAGGTGCCGCGCAGCACCACCGTGAACTCATCGAACTCCGGCGCCTGCCCCGGTTCCACCCAGCCTCCCGGACTGCGCATGTGGGCCACGCTCGCGGTACTCGTCCCGGAATTCACCCGGCCGATATATTCATCGATCAGTTTTGGTTTATTCCCCGCGCTCTGAATCCGTGTCGGAGAGGCAATCATTTTTGGCATCGTTTTCTCCCTCTGCTGCGTCCATAGTATCAAGCACCAAAAAGCACCTCTTTGGGACTTGCCGGATCATCAGGTCCCCGGTATACTGACAATTTCGCTGAGAAGCCCTATGACGGCGAGAGACGATTTCGATCCTCTGGCACCGCAGCGTGAAGCTGCCTTCTTTTACGGTCTGTTCCTGCGCGGACACGATGTCGATGCCCTGCGCCAGGACATCGACGTCCCCCACTCCACCATCGAGAAGTGGATGAAGGCGCACGATTTCGAAGCCAGCTTCCGCGATAACCTCCGCCGCGTCTGCGCCTACCGCAAACAGGTGCTCGCCATTTTCGATGGCCTGATCCTCAACGAACAGAACCGCCCCCGCCTACAGTAGGGCAGGCGTTTCCGCCCAATGCCACTTAACTAAGCCTCGGCACCAAATTGCGCTGGCCTGGTGGGGCGGACGCCCTCGTCCGCGCGGGACCCCCTGATCCCGCTATTCCAATGAAGAATCAGATGCCTGCGACCCGATCGAAAGGCCGACGAGGGCGTCGGCCGCGATTGTCAGACACGATCCAGGGGGACCGCCCCACGAAAGGCCGGGACGCCTGCCAACTTCCCGGGCGTGCCTGGTCGACATGGGGAAGCGCCCAATGCCGCTGAAACAAGCGCCGGCGCCAAACTTCGCACGGGCCTCTCGCCGCGCAGGTTGGAAGCGGCGGACGTCGCTCTCTCGCAACAGTCCGCCGGAAAACTACATCGGGTGCGTCAGTTGGATGATGCAAATGGTGGCGCCCTGCGGATCCACGATCATGGAGAAGCGTCCCGTATTCGGGATGTCGTGCGGCGGGACGCGCAGTTTCGCGCCCAGCGCCACCGCCTTCGCCGCCCGCTCGTCGCAATCCGCCACCGTGATGTAGGCCAGCCAGTAAGAGGGCACGCCCTTCCACTCATCGCCGCGCTGCGGCAGCATTCCGCCCGTGCTCGTTCCGCCGTGCTGCCACTCTGCGTACATCGCCTCTTCCAGGCCGCTTTCCGGCTTGGTGCCCCAGCCGAACAGCTTGCCGTAAAATGCGGCCGCAGCCACCGGATCGGGCGTGGCGAGTTCCGGCCACACGACGCGCCCCAACTGCCCGCCATAGGTCGCGCCGATCGACTGCTTCGCTTCCCAGATCGAAAAGGTCGCGCCGAGCGGATCCTGAATCACCGCCATGCGTCCGTACACGTGGGCATCGAACGGACCCGCAATCACCTTGCCGCCCGCAGGAGCCACCAGCGCCGCCGTTTCGTCCACGCTCGTCACCGCGAAGTGGAGTCCCCAATGCACCGGCACGCCCGGAGTCCCCTGATGCACCGCCGCGACATCCAATCCCTCGGCCTGAAACAGGGTGTAGACGCCCTGCGGCATGTGCATGTCCACCGCCTGCCAGCCGCATAGCTCACCATAAAACGTCTTCGCGGCCGCGGCATCCGTGGTCGCCAGTTCCGCCCAGCAGAAGGAGCCGTGCGAGTAGCTTTCGATCTTGCCCATTGTGTTTCCCTCCGCAGGAATTATACCCGCATTCCCTGCCGCTGGCCGCCGACACAATTGTTAACAAGAGTTTCAAAACGACGACGCCCTGCCGTGATAGCATCACAGGAAACCCGGAGGCAAAGCGATGGATGACGCACCACTGAAAGACCTGCTCACGCGGCGCGCGGCACTGGTGTTGGCCGCTTCGGCTGCTTCGCCATTGCTCGCGCAAAAGGCGGAGAAGTCCGCGGGCCGGCCCGTGGTGCATTTTGAGATCGGGTGCCGCGACCGCGCCCGGTCCGGCGAGTTCTATGCGAAGCTGTTCGGCTGGCAGATCACCGAGGCCGGCCCCGCGTCGAACATCCAGGCCGCCGGCCCGCAAGGCATCCCCGGCCATCTCACCGCGCTCGGCCACGAACCGGAGCATTACACCATGTTCTACGTGGATGTGGAAGACGTGAAGGCCGCGCTCGATCAGGCGGTCGCGTTGGGCGGCAGGAAGGTCGTCGGGCCGGTCACGCTTCCCACCGGCGCCTTCGCATGGTTCACGGATCCGGACGGGAACATGATCGGCTTATTGAAGTCCGCCAAGCCGTAAACCCCGCCGCTCACGATTGGGGCGAGTCAGCCTCGCCGCTCTGCTGCAACAGTTTCGCCACCAGGCCCGTCCAGCCCGTCTGATGGCTCGCTCCCAGCCCTGCGCCACTCTCTCCGTGGAAGTACTCGTGGAAGAGCAGGTAGTCCTTCCAGTGCGGGTCCGCATCGAAGAGAGCGTTGCCGCCGTGGATCGCGCGCCGCCCCTCGGCATCGCGCAGGAAGAGCCGCGAGAGCCGCTGCGAAATCTCCGTCGCCACCTCCCACAGCGTCATCATCCGTCCCGACCCCGTGGGACACTCCACGCGGTACTCGTCCCCCAGGTAGTGGTGGAACTTCTGCAGGCTCTCGATCAACAGATAGTTCAACGGAAACCACACCGGACCGCGCCAGTTGGAGTTGCCCCCGAACAGTCCGGTGCGCGATTCGCCCGGCTCGTAATCCACCCGATGCTCGTCGCCGTCGCACTCCAGCACATAGGGATGGTCGCGGTGCGCACGGCTCACGCTGCGAATGCCGTAGGGCGAAAGAAACTCCTCCGGGTCTAACATGCGCTTCAGAATCCGCCGCAACTGTTCGGGAGTCACGATCGAAAGCAGGCGCCGTTCGCCCTTCCCCGGCACGTCCATCGAAGCCACATTGTCGGTCAGGTCCGGGCGGTTTTCGAGGAACCACTGCATGCGCCGCTTGAAGCCCGGGAACTGATCGATCAGCCGCGGCTCCAGCGTTTCTACCGCGAAGAGCGGAATCAGCCCCACCACGCTGCGCACTTTGAGCGGGATGTGCTGACCGTCCGGCAGCCGGAGCGCATCGTAGAAGAAGCCGTCCTCTTCGTCCCACATGCCGGCGCCATCCTGACCCAGATGGTTGATGGCCTTCGAGATGTACAGGAAGTGCTCCCAGAACTTGCTCGCCACATCTTCGTAAGCGGGGTCTTCGCGCGCCAGTTCGAGCGCGATCGTGAGCAGGTTCAGGCTGTACATCGCCATCCACCCGGTGCCGTCCGCCTGCTCGATATACTCGCCGTTCGGCAGCGGTTCGCTGCGGTTGAAGACGCCGATGTTGTCCAGCCCGAGGAAGCCGCCCTGAAACACGTTATTGCCGCGCGCGTCCTTGCGGTTCACCCACCACGTGAAATTCAGCAGCAGCTTGTGAAAGGTGCGCGCGAGAAAGCCGCGGTCGCCCTTGCCGTGCTTCTTCCGATCGATCTGGTACACGCGCCAGCTCGCCCATGCATGCACCGGCGGATTCACGTCGCTCAGGTTCCACTCATACGCCGGCAACTGTCCGTTGGGGTGCAGGTACCATTCGCGCAGCATCAGCGTCAGTTGATCCTTGGCGAATTCCGTGTCGACGATCGCGAGCGGCAGACAGTGAAACGCCAGGTCCCACGCCGCATACCACGGGTACTCCCATTTGTCCGGCATGGAGATCACGTCGGAGTTGAACAGGGTCGGCCATTCGCGATTCCGCCCCTGGCGGCGTGCTGCCGCCGGCGGAGGAAACGCCGGGTCGCCCCGGAGCCATTCCCGCACCACGTAGTGGTAGAACTGCTTGTTCCACAGCATGCCGGCGAAGGCCTGCCGCATCACCGCGCGCCCGTCGTCAGAGAGCGTCCGTGGCGCCACCGTGGCGTAGAACTGCTCCGCCTCGGCGAGGCGTTGCGCAAAGACCGCATCGTCCACGCTCAGGGCAGGCGCATCGCTCAGCCGCAGGCGCACCGTCGCGCTCTCTCCCGCCGCGATGCGCAGCCGGTAATGGGCCGCCGCTTTGGTGCCGCGCCGCGCCGGATTCACCGCCTCCCGCGCGCCTTCCACCACATATCGCCCGAACGCGTTCTTGGTGTAAGGCTGCGGATTCCTGGCGCCCCAGAGCGCTTCGTTATCACTTTCGTTTTCGGTGAAGAGCCACTCCGGGCCGCCCTCCGCATGCAGGTAGCGGCGCCCGTAGTGCGGCTCGTCCAACTCCACACAGCCTTCGCCCTGCCTCAGCTCCGGCTTCTCCACCGCATAGCCCCAACTCCAGGTGTTGCGGAACCAGACGGTGGGCAGCAGGTGCAGCTCCGCGTCCTCCGGTCCGCGATTGAAGATCTGAATGCGGATGGAGAGATCTTCCGGGTTGGTCTTGGCGTACTCCACGAAGACGTCGAAGTAGCGGTTCTGCGCGAAGATGCCCGTATCCGCCAGCTCGTACTCCGCGTCCAGCCGTCCCCGGCGCCGGTTCTCTTCGCGCAGCGCTGCGTAGGGGAACGCCGCCTGCGGATACTTGTACAGGCACTTCATGTAAGAGTGCGTGGGCGTATTGTCCAGGTAGAAGTAACATTCCTTGACGTCTTCGCCATGATTGCCCTGGTTGCCGTTCAGCCCGAAGAGCCGCTCCTTCAGAATCGCGTCCCGCCCGTTCCACAGCGCCACCGCAAAGCAGATGTACTGGTGCCGGTCGCACACTCCCGCGATGCCGTCCTCATTCCACCGGTACGCGCGCAGGTGCGAATGGGCGAAGGGAAAGTCATTCCACACGTCGCCTTCGGCGCTGTAATCCTCGCGGACAGTGCCCCACGCCCGCTCGCTCAGGAACGGTCCCCACCGGTTCCAGCGGGCGCGGCGCAGGCGCGAGTCTTCCATGCGAGCATGTTCCGGAGTCACTGGTTCACCGCTTCCACGCTCATCGTTGCCGTCGATTGTAGCAAGCTCAAAGATAGCGCCCGTGCGGCCTCCGCATTTCGCGGCGCGGCCGGCAGCGTGCCGTATACTTGTGGGGAAACGGATCGCGCATGGACGACACGACCTATACTCTCCACGACGACGATCGGCCGCGCGACCGCGGCGCCGCTCCGCCGCCCGATCCCTACCCCGCCACCTGGGGCTCCTTCGAACTGCGCGAACGGGTGGGGCGCGGAGGTTTCGGCGAGGTGTTCCGCGCGTGGGATCCCAAGTTGCAGCGCGAAGTTGCCGTGAAGCTGATTCTCGAGAGCCGCTCCCAGGGCGAGGCGGGCTACGAGACCGTGCTCCGCGAAGCCCGTCTCACGGCCAAGGTCCGCCATCCCAATGTAGTCGCCGTGCACGGCGTGGATCTACACGATGGCCGCGTCGGCTTCTGGACCGATTTCGTGCGCGGCTGGACCCTCTCTGCCTTGCTTGCCGCGCAGGGGCCGCTCGCCGCGCATGAGGCCGCTCACATCGGCATCGAACTCTGCGGCGCCCTCGGCGCGGTCCACGCCGCGGATCTGCTGCATTGCGATATCAAGCCCGGCAACGTCATGCGCGAAGAGGGCGGACGCATTCTGCTGATGGATTTCGGCATCACCCAGCCCAGTTCCCACACCGGCTTCGGAGGCACGCTCCGCTACATGGCGCCGGAGTTGCTCGCCGGACAACCGGCCTCTGTCGAGAGCGATATCTATGCGCTCGGCGTGCTGCTCTTCGAGTTGGTCACCGGCAAGGTTCCCGTGGAGCCTTCCGCGTCCGCGCCCGACCTGCTGCAGGCATACGCAACCGGTCCGCGCCGCAGCATCTTCGAATTGCGCCCCGGTCTGCCCGTGCCCTTCGCGCGCGTGGTGGAGACGGCGATTTCGATCGACCCCAAACAGCGCTACTCCAGCGCCGGCCAGTTTCTGGTGGCGCTCTCCGATGCCATTGGCGTCAGCACCACGCCCATCCCTGTCACGCCCGTCGCCGCGCCCCGTCGCTCACGCGCCTGGATGGTGGCCTGGATGGTCGGGGTCGTGCCGCTGCTCCTGCTCGCCGCCTATGCCGTTCCCGGTATTCGCAATCGCCTGGAGCACTCCTTTGCACAGGCCACCGGCGCGCACGCGGATTATCTGAAGGCGCAGGAACTGCTGGACCACTACTACCAGCCGCACAATCTGGAAAACTCGGTCCCGCTGTTCCAGAAGAACATCGAACGGGAACCGCGCTTCGCGCCCGCCTGGGCCGGCCTCGCCCGCGCATACTGGCGACGCTATCAGGATACCCGTGACGCGAAGTTCGTGCCGCTTGCCAAAGATGCCTGCGCCAAGGCAGTCGAGCTGGGCCAGAATCTGGCCTCCCTGCACGTCACCCTCGGCATGATCTATACCGATGCCGGGCGCAACGACCTGGCCACGCAGGAGTTGCAGCAGGCCCTGAATCTGGATGCGACCAACCCCGAAGTCTACGCCGCGCAGGCCGACCTTTTTCGCAAACAGGGCCGCGCCGCGGAAGTGGAGCCTGCCATTCGCAGGGCGATCGATCTCGATCCCAAAGACTGGCGCTGGGCGAATCAACTGGGCCTCTATTACATGTACAACAGCGCGCCCGTGCGCCTTGCGGATGCCGTGCGCGAATTCCAAAGGGCGATTGCGCTGACGCCCGACAACGCGCGCGCCTATAACAATCTGGGCGTTGCCTACAAGAACCAGGAGCGCTTCGCCGAAGCCAAGCAGTCCTTCGAAAAGGCGATTCAGTTCGAAGCCGATCCCAGTTACTTCTCCAACCTTGGCTCCACTCTGCAATTGGAGGGCGATTACGCCAAAGCCGCGGAGACCTTCCGGCGCGCGCTCGAACTCAACGCCAACAACTACGTCGCCGCCGGCAATCTAGCCTCTGCTTTGATGTGGACTCCCGGTGGTCAGGAGGCCGCGCACAAGGCCTATCTCGATGCCATCGCGCTCGCCGAGACCTTCCGCACGGACCGGCCCAAGGACGCGCTGCTGCTGGCCCGCCTCGGCAGTTTCTATGCCTCCATCGGTGACTCCGCCAAGAGCCTTCCTCTGCTGCGCCAGGCTCTGGCGCTCGACCCCGAAAGTCCTCAGGTGCTCTACAAGGCGGGCGAGGCTTACGAGTTGCTTCACAACCGCGAGGAAGCCCTGCGCCTGCTCGGCAGGGCGTTGCGCGCGGGCTACTCGCTCGAGTACATCCGCCGCGAACCCGAGTTGGCCGCTCTCCGTTCCGACGTGCGCTTTTCCGCGCTGGCCGCTAAAAAGTGAGCTAGACTAAACCAGATTGGAGCCACCAGATGGGAATGATGCAGATCGGTTTTTCGCAGCCGGAATTTCTTCCGCTGCCCGCCATGCGAGCCTCCGGACCGGACGATGACGTCAAGACTCTCGTGACGCCAGATGCCGAGACCGTATCAGACGAAGAGGTGAGTTCGGACGCGCCGGAAGATGGCGAGGACAAGGTATCTCCTCCCGGAAACTAGCTTGGGTGGGGCGGACCCCTGGTCCGCGCGGGACGCCTCCGTCCCGCCTTGCCAGCGAGGCAGGAGGTCGCTGTCTTCGTGCAATTCTGTAGCGCGTTCCGCTTACGCCACGATCATCAGGCGGTGGTCCGCGCAATCGAGTTCGATCGCCGCATATACTTCATCCAACAGTCCCGTGCCGTACTGCGCCAGAAACGGCAGAATCGAGTAGAGCCGTTCCTGCAGGTGCCGCTCGGGTAGGATCAAGCCGTACAAGGACGCCGCATCCCGTGCCGCGCGTTCATCCCGCCGCATGGTTTCGCGTCCCGTCTTATGTTCCATCTTCGCCATCTGGTATTTGATCTTCGCCGCGCTTCGGTCCAGCGCTTTGGCCAGCGTGGGATCGAACTCCGTCAATTCCCTGCGCAGGCGTGACACGGCGCCGTTCACCGCCGCCGCGGATTCCCGCAGGTGGAGCGTAATCGCGGGCGGCACCAGCCGTGATGCGATCTGTTCTTTCAGCGCCGTCCCGCCGTGGAAAAAATCCTGCAGCTTGAGTTCGTAGCGCTCCATTAGCTTGTCGCTGCGCCCGTCCAGAAGGGTGAACCCCGCGCGCGGCACCGCTACCGGCATCCGCCCCAGCAACTTCTCATACAGCGCCGCCGATTGCGCGAAGTAAGCAATCTCCGCCGGACCGCCGATGTACGCCGCCGTTGGCAGCATCGAATCCTGAATCACCGGACGCAGCAGCGCATTCGGCGAGAGCGCCGCCGCGCGCTCCATCAGTTCTTCCGTGGTGAAGCGCCGGCTGTTGTGCAGGAACTCCGTGCCCGAGCGGCGCAGCACCAGCCGCTTGCCGTTCTCCAGCAGGAAGAAAAAGCTGGTGTGCTCTTCCACGTGGACCTGCGCATGGTAGCCATCCGCCTTGAGTTCGGCGTTGCGCTCGAGCACCGCCCGCGTCAGTTCGGGCGCCGCCGCGACCGCCTTCCGGAGAGCCGGAGCCGCCAGTTCGCGGAACTCCGCCAGCATCGGATCCACGTAAAGAATGTCGAACTTCGCCAGCAGCTTGCGCATCAGTTCGCCGAAGGCTTTGCCCATGGTGCTGCCGCCGCGGTAGGTCTCTTCCACCATGTCCGCGATCTCTTCGCCGAACGGCAAGCCGTGCAGCGCCGCGCGCAACTCCTCTACCGGAGGCGCCACCAGCGCTACGTCCCCCACCGGCTGCTCCGTGGCCGGACGCCGCATTTCCAGTTTTCCAGGCACGTGCCCCGGTCCGAAGACCCACGCGTGGTTCACTTCCGCGAAATCGTGGTCTTCCGTGGCGAGCCAGAACACCGGCACCGCCTCCACGCCGTTCGCCGAAAGCCACTCCGCCAGTTTCACCGCGTGCAGAACTTTGTAGATGGTGTAGCAGGG
>CAIRBY010000714.1 GCA_903876865.1 uncultured Acidobacteriia bacterium | reverse complement strand
GTCCGTGGTCGCTCGTGCAGTCACGGCCGGATGCGCGTGGAATTCGTACCAGCGCGATTCCTTGCCGTAGCGTCCGTCGAGTCCGTCCGCGGAGAGTTTGGCTTCCAGGCTGCTCCCGTACTGCGCGAAGGCCAGGCGGAGAGCGCCGTCCTGCAACTGGCCGCCGGTGGAGGGCACGCGTTCGTCGCCATTGAAGAAGTTGCCGCTGACTGCGTTCCCGCTGGAAGTGAACTCCATCCGGAAGGGAATCTGGTTGGTGCCCACGGTGACGGTGCAATCCCAGGCACCGGTCAGAGTCTGCGCGGCAGCTGCCGCGGCGAAGAGAAGCGATGTCGTAATGATCTTGGTGCTCAGCATATAGGCTCCTGAATCTCGGTTTGGAAAGTGACGGGTTTAGCCTGCGGCGGCCAGTGCTTCGGCAGCCGGTTCCAATTGCGCTGCAAATCGGCGCGCACGCGCGAGCCCATCGCTGCCGCTGGCCTCAAACAGCCAGAATCGCTCCAGCCGGTCCTTGCCGGAATCGGTCTGGAAGAGTCCCTGCGATTTGTGTTCGGCGATGACCCAGTTCACAACGATCTGGTAGTTGAGCGCGTTGCGATAGCCGAAGCGGGTGGCGCGGTCGAAGCTGAAGACCGGGTGCTCGCTCACGGTGCGGGCGAGAGGTTCCCCGGCGAGCGGTGTGTATCCGGCGCTGGGTGCGGCGGCGGCACAGGGATCGGCAGCGAAGAGTAGCGGGCGCTGCTCCTCCGGCAAACCGGCTGCGGCTTCCACCGCGAGCAGCGTGGCGGCGCGATGGTGGGCGTGGGTCTGCGTGGTGGGCAGCAGGGTGAAGATGGCGTCATACCGCTCGCGGTGCAGCAAGGCGGTGAGGAAGCCGGCCACGCGGTCGCGATCCCAATTGGCGGTAGAGGCCCCGGCGGCATCGGTGTTGAAACCGGAATCCCGCTGGTCCAGAAAGTAGTGGCGGCGGATGCCCAGCACCTTTCCCGCGTTCAGGGTTTCGCGCTTACGAATCGCGGGCAGGCGCGAGCGCCCCTCGCTTTCGCGGGTAAGGGCGACGCCATAAAGGGCCTCGGCCAGCGCGGAGTAGCGGTAGCCGGCCTCGCCGTTGGTGACCACCACGTGATCGGCGGTCCAGCCGAGTTCGCGGGTCAGGCGGTAGGTGGTGGCCGCGAAGGCGTATTCATCGTCCGGATGCGCCGCCACGATCAGCAGCTTGGAGGCGTTGCCGGAACTCCCGGCGGACGCGAGCTGGCGGGCGAGCATCGCTTCGGGCAGCGCCATCAGAAAGGCTTGCCGCGTCATGCGACACCTTCTTCCCCACCTGGCGCCGGCGCGTTCTGGATCACTTCCTGGGCCACATCCCGCATGGGGATGCGACGCTGACGGCTGGTGCGCCGAAGGTGCAAGTACGCCTCCTCCTCGGTCCACTGGTGGCGCGCCTGGAGCAGGCCCTTGGCACGGTCCAGCAGCTTGCGGTCGGCCAGTTTGCGCGAGAGTTCTTCCACTTCACTTTCCAACTTGCGGCGCTCATCGGAGTGAGAGATCAGCGCGCCCAGGGGAAGGCTCAAGCTCCGCAGGAAAGCGGTCTCGTGCAGACCATAAGCAACCGGCAGGGCGCGGCAGATATTCGCGATACCCACGATCTGACCACCATCCAGCAACGGGAGCGCCGCCGCCGCCGGGAAGCGGTTGCGGAGGAATTCGGGAAAGCGTTCCAGCCGCCAGTCCTTCCACGCGTCGGTTTCCAGCAGGACGAGATTCTGATTCTCCCTGTGCCAGCGTGCGGCACTCGGAGGGAGTTGGACATCGAAGGCGTCGATATCGGAGCCGGGGCGCCCGCTCGACGCGACTTGGTATAGATCCTGCTGCCGTAGATGCTGGGAATCACGATCCAGGCGGTAAAGATAGACGCCTTGGGAATTGGTTTGGGAGAGGCTCAGTTCCAGAAGGGGGGCAAGCGCTGGATTCCCCTTGGAATGAACCTGAGGACGGTACGAAACGTGTAAAACGGAAGCTGTCGCTGCGAAAGCCATGGAATCTCCTTAAAATTTGGGGGTTTCCGGAAAATACAGGCGGAGTTAGCGACAACAAAAGCGGAATAGGGTTGAGACGACGGGGTGTTGAGGGCGTTTCTCGTCGATATTCTGCATACCCTATGGAGTTTAGGGTGATTAGCCGTAAAAGTCAAGCCCCTTACTGGACTTCTGGAGTTTCCCGCCCGGAATTACTCGACCTTCACCGCGCTCACACGGTACATCCGGTCCGTCTCCGGAGCGTCCATCGCGAACTTCACGGCGGGCTTGCCGTCCGCATCCACCATGGCCACCGCGAGCGAGTATTCGCCGGGTTTCAGGTCCGCCGGCAGGTGGAGGGAATCCGTTGAATCGATCGCTCCCGGGAGCCACGTCCACGGGTCGGCGCCTCCAGCACTCTGCGCGACAGCCTTGCCCGCCGCGTCCAGCAGGTAGACGTGCAGTTGCAATTTGTGGAACAACCGTCCCACGCCCGCATTGCTCCACTGCATCTTCACTTTCAGGTTTCCGCCCGCGCGCACCCGCGCCGCGTGCGTGACCTCGCGCAGCACGAACCGGTATCCGGCGCGCCGTGCGAGTTCGCGCAGTTGCGGCATCGCCTCGTCCGGGACCTTGCCCACGTTGTCGTTGATCAAGGTGACGTGATTGGCGAGCAGGAACTGCACCGCGCGTTCGAAAGACCAGCCGCGTTTCATCAGGTAGGCGTAATCGCCGTACCACTCGAAGACCACCGGAGCGGCCTGCCACGCGTTGGCAAAGCCGGGGACATTCCTGTACTTCGCCGAGCCGATCCAGTTCTGTTCGTGCCAGGGCGAGCCCACCCCGTCGCGGCGGTAGCCCGCGCCGCGCGGCAGCGCATACGCCATCGCCTCCGCATCGTCCGACATCATCGCCAGCGGCGTATGCCGGAAGGCCTGCAAATACATGTCGATGATCTGCCGCCGCACGCTCCACTCCACTGGATGGGTCGTGTGCCATTCGCCCCAGATTCCGTAGGAGCCAATGTCCAGGAACTCCACGCCCGGCTGCCCGTCGTATCGCTTCCCCAATTCGCGAATGAAATCCCCGTGTTTGGCGAGGTACAGCGGGTCCGCGTAGTCCGGCTCGATGCGCGCGATCCTGGCCCCGCCTGATGTCGGATCGTCGCCGCCCGCCGTGTACTCGAAGGACTTGCATCCCGCATCGAAGAGCCACTTCGGCGAACAGTAATAGCCGCGCGTGTGCGCGCTCGCCGTCATCACGCGAAACGCCACCGAGGCGCCGCGCTTCCGCGCCGCTGCGATGGGCCCGTCCAGCACGCTCCAATTGTAGTGACCCTCCTCCGGTTCCACGTCCACCCAACTGAAGCGGACGTACACGACCGAACACGGGAAGCGCGGTTGCTGCGCCGATGCGCCGCACATCCAGCCCTGGCCCGGATTCTGAAACAGGGCGTCGGTTTCCCGGAACCGTACCGTCACCGGGTCGGCCGCCAGCGCCGCACCCGCAATTAGGCAGAAGAGTAGGCATCGATGCATCGCCGACCATTCTAGCCTTTGGCGGAACTCACGGTGAGAATCGCGAGAACCTGTAGCACTCGAACGCGCTACGGCTGCATATGAGCGGCGATGGTTGCCGCCACGGAGATCGCAGCGCGTCGCGCGGGGCGAGACAGATTGCGTCCCAGGGCGAAGCTCTTCCCGCCGATTCCCATCGTGATCGCGCGGGGAGAACGCCGGTAGACCTGTTCGGTCAAGCCGAGTAGCGCCGCCGGCGAATAGTGATGTTCGAACATACCGGCGGCGCCCGCCCGCGCTCGCTTCACTTCGATCTCACCCGGGTGCAAATCCGCCGCTGCATCCACGAAGATCGCGTTGGTTGCGCCCTCCAAGAGTCCGGCGAGTTCGGGAGTGAGTTGCTGCACTCCCACCGCGGGAATTCCCATGCGGCGCAGGCGCCGCACTACGAAAGGTCCCACGCCATCATCGCCGCGGAGTTCGTTGCCGCAGCCGATCACGACCGTCCGGTCACGTTGCCACTTCATCCAATACCTCGCCCCGCGGGCCGAAGAGTTGAATCCGCAACGGCAGCAGGCCGCCTGCGTGCGTGGAACAACTCAGGCAGGGGTCGTACGCCCGCACCACGGCCGAGACGCGATTCAACATGCCTTCCTGAATCGCGTTGCCGCGAATGTAGCGCTTGGCGGTCTGTTCCACCGCGCGGCCGATCGCCAGGTTGTTGTGCCCGGTGGCGACGATCATGTTGGCCCACACCATGCCGCCCTGCTCGTTGACCTTGTAGTGGTGAATCAACAGGCCGCGCGGCGCCTCCGCGATGCCCACGCCTTCGAGCGCGTTCACTTCGGCGCGCGCCCGAGTCCGCGAATCCAAAATCTCCGGCATCGCGAGCAGTTCCCCAATCCGTTCCAGGGAGTACAGCAATTCCAGCAGACGCGCGTAGTGGTAGTGGAATGCCCCGGTCACAATCGGACCGTAGCGCTTCCGGTACTGCTCCAATTCCACGTCCGCCAGAGGCGTGCCGAAGCCATCGGCCACGTTGAGCCGCGCCAGCGGACCCACCCGGTAGACCCCAGCCTTGGAGCCGAGCGGCTTGTAATAAGGCGACTTCAGGTAGGAATCCGCAGTCGACACCTCGCCGATATAATCCGCGTACCGCTCCGCTGCGACACCGTTCGCCGCAATGGAACCATCCGCGTTGCGGAAGCGGATTGTGCCGTCGTAGATGCGGAAGGCGCCGTCCGGACCCGTCAACCCGGCGTACATGGTGGGCGCGGAGCCGAAGTTCTCGATCTCATCTTCAAAATCGTCCAGAGCTTTCTTGAACAGCTCCAGTGTATTCACGCACACACTCGTGGCAGCGGGGAGTCCGCGCAGAATCTCCTCCCGCACGGTGTTCTCCAACCGCTTGCTCACACCACCCGGAACGATCCCCGAAGGATGCACCCGCTCCCCAGCCACCGCCTCGATGATGCGCTGCCCGTATTGCCGCAGCACGATTCCGGCGCGCGCCAGTTCCGGCTGTTGCGCCGCAAGTCCCAGCACGTTCCTTGCCGCCGGGTCGGAATCCATCCCCAGCAGCAGGTCCGGAGCCGAAAGATGGAAGAAACTCAACGCGTGGGATTGCACGAACTGCGCGCAGTGAATCAACTCCCGCAGGAGCGCTCCCGCCGGAGGGATGCGCACCGCCATGATTGCGTCGCATGCCTTGGACGCCGCCAGCAGATGGCTCACCGGACAGATGCCGCAGATGCGCGCGGTAATGCCGGGCATTTCGTAGAAGGGCCGCCCCTCCACAAACTTCTCGAAGCCGCGCACCTGGGTCACGTGGAACTGCGTGGACATCACGTCGCCCGCATCATCCAGCTGGATCGTGATCTTGGCGTGTCCTTCGATTCGCGTCACCGGGTCAATTACGATTCGCCTCATAGCCTTTTCCTGTCCGATCACTCCCAATCCGATCTGTCCTACCCGAACTTCACTCCCGCCAGGCGCGCCGCGCGCCCCTCGAGGCAACTGGAAAGGACCTCCAGAATCGCCTTCGGGCTGGGCGGACACCCGGGAAGGTGCACATCCACCTCAACGAAATCATGCACGGGCCGCGCCGCCGGCAGGAGCGCCGGCACCCCCGAAGTGGGTGCGGTCATGCGCGGCGAATCCGCCGTCTCGCCCGCGCCGCCATAGATGCTCTCCAGCAGGCGCGGCACCGGAATCGTATTGCGCATCGAAGGGACGTTGCTCGTCACCGCGCAATCTCCCAGCGCCACCAGAACTTTGGTGCGCGCCCGCACCACCAGAAGCTTCTTCAGGTCGTCCTGGCTCGAGACGGCGCCTTCCACCAGCGTGACGTCCACATCCTCCGGGAACGAGGTTGCATCCACCAGCGGGCCGTACACCAGATCGGCCTGCGCTGCCAACGCGAGCAGTGCTTCGTCCAGGTCCAGCAGCGACATGTG
>CAIRBY010000713.1 GCA_903876865.1 uncultured Acidobacteriia bacterium | reverse complement strand
GGTTAATGTTGACAATGCTGACGGCATCCCCCGCCCTGTTGACCTTCAATTACTCGCTCGGCGACACTCTCCCGCCGCCCCAAACCGTTTCCGTGGCGAGCGATGGAACCTCGCTCGGCGACTCCGTCTCGGCGTCCGACAGCACCTGGCTCGTGGTGATGCCGCCCCCCGACGGGACCTCCGGCAGCGTTGGCGTCGCCGTGGATTCCACCGGCCTCGCCGCGGGAACCTATTCCGGAACCGTCAGCATTTTGGCTCCCGGCACCGGCAATTCACCCCTGACCGTGCCGGTGAGCATGACCATCTCCTCGGGCCTGCCCAATTTGACCGCCGCCCCGACCGCGCTCTCCTTCACCTACCAGATCGGTGGCGCGGCGCCGGCGGCGAAGACCGTCTCCGTAACCAGCAGCGGAGCAGCCCTGAACTATTCGGCATCGGCTTCAGGCTCCTCCTGGCTGAACGCGCTACCGGTCTATGCCACCAGCCCCGGTACCGTCAGCATCTCCATCTCGCCGGCCGGCCTGGTGGCGGGTGTCTATTCCGGAGAGGTGATCATTGCCTCCACCGGTGCGGGAAATGGCCCGCAAATCGTGACCGTCAGCCTGATCGTCACAGACCCTGCTGCTTCCCAACTCACCGCGGCGCCCGCATCGCTGACGTTTAACTACACGCTTGGCAGCACCGTTCCGGCCTCCCAGACGATTGCACTCGGTAGCACCGGCGCGGCCCTGGCGTACACGGTTTCGACCTCCGTGGGCGGCTGGCTGGCCGTGACGCCCTCCGGCGGAACCACTTCCGGCAGCGTCACCGTCTCCATCAATCCCGCGGGACTCGCGGCCGGCACCTACACCGGTTCGGTGATCGTCACCGCTACCGGCGCGGGCAACTCTCCCCTGGTCGTGCCGGTGGCGTTGAATATCTCGAGCACATCCACGGCCAGCATGACCGTCGCGCCCGCGATTCTCACCTTCACCTATCAGATTGGCGGCGCGATTCCCGCCGCGCAGAGCGTTTCGGTCACCAGCAGCAGCACGGTTCTCACCTACACGGCATCGGCTTCCGGGGATAGCTGGCTCACCGCCCTTCCGGTCTACGGCTCCACTCCGGGCGCCTTCAGCGCCTCCGTATCGCCGGTTGGCCTGGCGGCGGGCCTCTATTCCGGAACCGTGATCGTGGGGGCCATCGGCGCGACCAATTCTCCGCAGGTGATTCCAGTCTATTTGACCGTGACGGCGGCCACGCTCCCCACTCTCTCGGCTTCCCCAACGGCGATTGCCTTCACCTATCAGGTGGGCGGTGCGGCCCCCGCGGCGCAGTTGCTTTCGCTCGGCAGCAGTTCCTCGGTGTTGCGCTACACCGTGACAGCCTCCGGCGCCGCGTGGCTCGCGGTCACGCCGGCTACCGGTTTCACACCCGGCGGCGTCGGTGTTTCGGTCAACGTCACCGGTCTTGCGGTAGGCACCTACACTGGCTTGGTGACCGTCACCGCTCCGGGAGCGAGTAACGTGCCGCTGACCATCCCGGTGACCCTGACGATCACCATTGGCAACCTCACGGCCCTGCCTCCCTCGCTCTCTTTCACCTGGATCCTCGGCTCCACCGCGCCCGCCGCGCAGAGCGTCGCGATCGGCACCACCGCGGGAGCGCTCAGCTACACCGTGACGCCCTCCGCCACCTGGCTCGTAGGTGCCCCCACCAGCGGGAGCACGCCCGGCAACATCAACGTGTCCATCAATACCACGGGCCTGGTGGTAGGCACCTACAGCGGTTCGCTCTCGATAGCGGCCACCGGTGCGGGCAACACGCCGTTCAGCGTGCCCGTTACCCTGACGGTGACGCCGCCGAGTCTCGTCACTTCATCCACCTCGGTTTCGTTCGCCTACACGCTCGGAGGCACGGCTCCCGGCTCTCTGAACGTTTCGGTGACCAGCACCGGGGCCGCCTTGAGTTATACCGTAGCGAAATCTGCCAGCACCTGGCTGAATGTGACGCCCGCCAGCGGCGCCACTCCCGGCACCATCAACATTTCCGTCACGACCACGGGACTCACCGCCGGAACTTACACCGGCTCCGTCACCCTCACGGCCACCGGAGCCGCGAATAGTCCGCTGTCCGTGCCCGTGACTCTGACCGTCTCGAACCCGAACATCACCACCACTCCCGCCACGCTGACATTCGCCTATTCCATCACCACCGCGACCCTGCCGGCGGCGCAATCCGTCTCCATCACCAGCAACGGAACGCCACTGGCCTATACCGTCACGCCCTCCGCCACGTGGCTGATCTCCACGCCCACCACCGGCACCACCACCAGCAGCATCAGCGCGTCCATTAACCCGGCCGGTCTCGTGGCCGGCACCTACACCGGCACACTCTCGGTTGCAGCCACCGGAGCCGGGAACTCTCCCCGCACTGTCACCGTCACCCTGACCGTCTCGCCCTAGACTTGCCGCCGCGCCCGATCAGGCAGCCGCGCAAAACCGGATCGCAACCGGAGCGCATGGCGATGGTATGCCTGCCTACCCCGTGATCGCCCAATCCGAACCGGTGAGTCCCACGCTGTCCAGAATCGCCTGTCGCTCGGCGGGCGTACGCCGCTTCCACCGGAGATCCAGCCGGTCGTCGTACCACCGGCGAGCCAGTTCCCACAGTTGCCCGGGTTCGAACACCAGGCCTACCTTGTGTCCCGTGGCCGCGCTCCACGCCTTGACCTCGTCCTCCGACCGGAAGACTTGCATGGTCGCTCAGGTAAAGCCAAGCGATATCCACCAGTCCCTGGGCCTTACGGCAAAGTGCACCACGGCCTCAATCGGGCTGAGCCTCCCGTTCCGAACCGAGAGGATCAGCTCCGCGCCGCTTGCCGGACACGCTGTCGGGATGTCGGCATCGACGCCGACCAGAGCGGCAATCGCCAATGCATCCCACACGCAGTTACCGAACCAACTCATCCGCGCGGAGTGCACCGGATAGTCCGTTGGCGCCGCGGAAAACGGTTCGGCCATCCAGATGTATGGGCTGCCCGGCAGCAGTACGAGCGCGTCATGCTCGTCTTGCAGACGCTGGAAAGCCAGCCGTGCTTCGATCGGGGAAAGACCGAACCGCCGCGCGGTTTCGAGCGGCGATGGAGGGCGTCCGCTCTGGACCACGGTTTCGTAGACAAACAGGCGAATGGCAGCGTCTTGTTCGGTCACATCCCCTACCTGAATTCCATTCCCGGAGACCCGGGATCCGTCCCGAATGCATGGAACGCTCGGATATGAGGACGACTTTAGCAAGCCGGCCACCCCGACTC
>CAIRBY010000712.1 GCA_903876865.1 uncultured Acidobacteriia bacterium | reverse complement strand
TGAAACACAAACTCCGCGCCCGCCATCGCCGCCTTCACCGCCGGCAGGTCGAGCAGATCGCCCTCCACCAACCGGAACCGCGGGTGCGCCTCCGCCCCTTCCAGAAAGCGCCGGAACCCGGTGGAGAAGTTGTCGTACCCCGTGACCTCGTGCCCCGCCGCCAGCAAGCCATCTACTAGGTTGCTGCCGATAAATCCCGCCGCGCCCGTTACGAATGCCTTCACCGCAATCTCCTGCCGAACCGGTGTTCCAGACCGATCCGGAAAATGTCGCGCACGTTGCGCAGGTTCCCGCTTACCAGCTGCAGCCGGCTGTCGGCATCGTCGCGCCAGCGGATCGGAATCTGCTCGATCCGGTATCCCAGCCGCCTCGCAATTGCCAGGATCTCCACATCGAACATATACCCGTCGATCTTCTGTCGCCGGAACAGTTCCTTAGCCACGCCGTGCTGGAAAAACTTGAAGCCGCACTGCGTGTCGTTGATCCCCGGCAGGCCCACAAACGTCTGCATGAAATAGTGGAAGCCCCGCGACCCCACGCGCCGGTAGAGCGGCTGCGCCCGTTCGATGGTGGCTCCCTTGTTCCGCGACCCGATCACCGCTTCGATGCCCGCCCGTAATCGCGGCAGAAACTTGTCGAACTCCTCGATCGGCACCTTGTTATCCGCGTCGGCGTAGCCGATGACCGCGCCCGTGGCCACCGCCACCGCTTCGCGAATCCCCAGGCCTTTGCCGCGCCGCGCGTCGGCTCCCGTGGCCAGCAGCGCCGGGTTGGCCTTCGCCATCTCCCGCACCACTTCGCGCGTGCCGTCCGAACCATCCGCCGCCACGATGATCTCGTAGCGTAACTGGCGGCTCTCGAAATACCGCGCCGCCTCGCCGATCGTTACCGGGATGACGCGCGCTTCGTTGTAGGCCGGCAAGATCAGGCTGATATCGGGGCTCATCGGTTGGAGGTCTCATTGTAACGTGCCGCTCGCGTTCGCCTACAATGATCCAGAAGGGGATCCTCAATGACCAAGACGCTCTTATTCGCGCTCGCGCTCGCCGCGCCCGCTTTCCCGCAGTCCACACTCAAGGACTCGCTCGTGAAGCACTGGAAGGTCACCACCGACTTCACCATCGCCGTGGCCCAGAAGATGCCCGCCGCCGAGTATGGCTTCCGCCCCGTGCCGGAGGAGTTGAGCTTCGGCCAGTTGATGATCCAGATCGGCGGCGCCAACCTCAATGCCTGCGCGCTCACGAGCGGCCAACCGCGCCCCGCCGTTCCCGAGAAACTCGCCGCCGCCCTGAAGGACGAGAAGATCGATATCGACAAGGAACTCGCCATCGGCTTCCTCACCAGTTCCTTCGAGTTCTGCAACGCCGCCGTCGCGGCCGTCACGCCCGCGCAGTTGGATGCCGTGGTTGGCACCACCCGCAAAATGACCGGCTTCGAATGGCTCTGGAGCTACTTCACTCACACCGCACACCACCGCGGACAGGCCGAAGTTTACCTTCGCGTCAAGGGAATCAAGCCGCCGGATTACGTATTTTAAGAGCAAACGGCCTGTTGCGCCGAACGCCGCGCATGAACGTATACTAGAAGTTTGAAATCTAAAACTCTGTTACCTGCATCCTTGTCAGTGGAGCGCATGAAACAGTGAAGTGCATGAGGCAGCAGTCCATGAAACAGCAGTCCATGAGGCAAAGGATCTCCGCATGAGTACCATTGCGATCAACCCCATTCATCGCGTCGTTCGCTTCTACGAAGCCCCCATCGGAAAAAAGGCGATCATGGCCGTCACCGGTGTGATCTTGTTCGGTTATGTCCTGGCGCACCTGCTGGGCAACCTGCAGATTTACGCCGGTCCCGATCAGATCAACAAGTACGCCGCGTTTCTGCATAACCCGGCGAACACCGGTATCCTCTGGGGCGCGCGCTCCTTCCTGTTGATCGCCGTGGGCATGCACATTGTCGCCTCGGTCCAGTTGTGGAAACTCAAGAACGATGCCCGGCCCGTCTCTTACGTGAAGAAGGACGACGCCGCCGCTTCGTATGCCTCCCGCACCATGGAGTGGAGCGGACCGATCGTTCTCGCGTTCATCGTCTTCCACATTCTCCACCTCACGGTGGGCTCGGTGGTGCCGCTGCAGGAACTCGGCCCCAATGAGCCGAACGTGCGCGCCAATGTGATCAACGGTTTCTCCAATCCGTTGCTCTCGGGCTTCTACATCATCGCCATCCTGATGCTCTGCACGCACCTCTACCACGGCCTCTGGAGTATGTTCCAGTCGCTCGGCATCAGCCACCCCAAGTACACTCCGAAATTGAAGGCGTTCGCGGCCATCTTCGCCTTCCTCATCGCCGTCGGCAACTGCTCCATCCCGATTGCGGTGCTTACTGGCTGCTTGAAGTAGACGCGCGAAAGAAGAGAGACGCACCGGCATGGAACTCAATTCGAAAGCACCCACAGGCCCGATCGAGACGCGATGGGATCGGCATCGCTTCAATCTCAAGCTGGTGAATCCGGCCAACAAGCGCAAGTATTCGATCATCGTGGTAGGCAGCGGTCTCGCGGGCGGCAGCGCCGCGGCGAGCCTCGCGGAACTCGGCTACAACGTAAGCTGCTTCTGCTTCCAGGATTCGCCCCGCCGCGCCCACTCCATCGCCGCGCAGGGCGGCATCAACGCCGCCAAGAACTATCATAACGATGGCGATAGCGTCTACCGCCTCTTCTACGACACCGTGAAGGGCGGCGATTTCCGCGCCCGCGAATCCAACGTCTACCGCCTCGCCGGCGTCAGCCTCAACATCATCGATCAGTGCGTCGCGCAGGGCGTGCCCTTCGCCCGCGAATACTCCGGCTACCTCGATAACCGCAGCTTCGGCGGCGCCCAGGTCTCCCGCACCTTCTATGCCCGCGGACAGACCGGGCAACAACTCCTCCTCGGCGCCTACTCCGCCCTCGAACGCCAGATCGGCCTCGGCACCGTCAAAATGCACTCCCGCTCCGAGATGCTCGATCTGATCGTGGTGGATGGGCGCGCGCGCGGCATCGTTACCCGCAACCTCATCACCGGCAAGATCGAAACCCACTTCGCGGACGCCGTGGTGCTCGGCACCGGCGGCTACGGCAACGTCTATTACCTCTCCACCAACGCCAAGGGCTGCAACGCCACCGCGATCTGGCGCGCCCACAAGCGCGGCGCCCTCTTCGCCAACCCGTGCTTCACCCAGATCCACCCCACCTGCAT
>CAIRBY010000711.1 GCA_903876865.1 uncultured Acidobacteriia bacterium | reverse complement strand
TGCCGAGCCCGATTCGCCCCAGCGAAACCGCCATCAACAGCAGCACCATCGCTGAAGGGCAGGGACCCAGCCCGCCGCTCGCCCCGAGCGCGATCAATCCGCCCAGCGAGACCTCCTCCGGCACGTGCGTATGCACCCGCCCGTCGCCGTGATGATGCACCAGACCCGCTGTCGCCACCGTGCGCCCGATCGTTCCCAGCCCGATCGTCCGCCGATACAGTAGCGTCACTCCGATCCACGCGATCGCAATTCCAGAGATCGCCCCCAGAATCGGCGTAATCGTCTCCGGCAGCACGAAGCGCGAAAGGTACAGCGTCACCAGCCCAAGCCCGAACACGCTGATCGTGTGCGTGAACGTGACCATCAGTCCCAGGAAGATCGCGTGCCGTGGCGTGCCCCGCGAGCCTACCAGATAGGCCGCCACCAGTGTCTTGCCGTGCCCCGGAGAGAGCGCGTGCACCGCCCCGAAGGCGAATGCCGCGAGCATCCCCAGCAGCATCACGCCCCAACCGGGATCGCCCTGATGTAAAAGACGGGAAAGATAATCGCCCTGAGCTACCATTACAATGAGTTCTTACCAGTATATGAGACAAGTGATCACAGCTCAGGACGTTCCGGCCGGCGGCGAATTGCGCGTGCCCGTGGGCACCATCGTCACTTCGTCCGCGCGCGAACTCGCGGCGGGACGCGGCGTGCGGATCGTGGAAGTTTCGCCCGAGGAGTTGACCTCGCTCGCTCCGCCCGAGCGCACCCTCGCCATCGGCTCCGATCACGGCGGCTTCCGCCTCAAAGAGGCCCTCAAGCCGCTGATCCTCAGCCTCGGCCTCGAACCCCGCGACGTCGGCGTCATGGAAGAGAAGCCCGCCGATTACCCGGATATCGCCTTCGCCGTCGCCGAGCTTGTCGCCAGCGGACGCGCCTCCCGCGGCGTCGTCATCGATGGCGCGGGCATCGGTTCCTGCATGGCCGCCAACAAGGTCCCGGGCATCCGCGCGGCCCTGTGCTATGATAAAGCGTCCGCCCGGAATGGCCGGGAACACAATGATTCAAATGTACTTACGCTCGGGGCGCGGCTTCTGACCCAGACCCAGGCGGAAGAGGTTTTGCGCACCTGGCTGGAGACTCCTTTTGCCGGCGGGCGGCACCAGGCCAGGGTCCAGAAAATCATGGACATCGAACAGCGGTTTTCAAAGAAGGCATCCTCGTGACGCAATCCGAACTTGATATCCTGGTCGCCCAGATCGGCGAAGAAATTCTGGCCCGCGTAGGCACGGTGCTCAACGCCGGCGCCCCGCCCGCCGCGGCCGCGAAGAAGCCCGAAGGCCTCAACCTCCCCGACCAGGTCTGCCCCGGCTGCGTGCAGCGCTGCGCCCAAACCTGCGCCCGCAACACCAAAGAGATCATCGCCGCCGGCGCCTCGCGCGTCTCCGCCAGCGAAAAGCTCACGCGCATCGATCCCACCATCGCCGCCCTCATCGATCACACCATCCTCAAGCCCGAAGCCACTCGCGCCGACGTTCTCAAGGTCTGCAAGGAAGCCCGCCAGTACTCCTTCGCCAGCGTCTGCATCAATCCGTATTGGGTGCCGCTCGTGCGCAGCGAACTCGCCGGTTCGCCCGTCAAAGTCTGCACCGTGGTCGGCTTCCCGCTCGGCGCCACCAGCACTGAAGCCAAGGTCGCCGAAACCGCCACCGCCCTCCGCGATGGCGCCCAGGAAATCGACATGGTGATCAACGTGGGCGCGCTCCGCTCCGGTGACACCGATGCCGTGCGCCACGATATTCAATCCGTCGTCCGCGTCACTCATCAGGCCGGCGCCATCGTCAAAGTGATCCTCGAAACCGCCCTGCTCGATGACGCCCAGAAGACCCTCGCCTCCAAGCTCTGCAAACAGGCGGGCGCGGATTTTGTCAAGACCTCTACCGGCTTCTCCACCGCCGGCGCCACCGCCCACGATATCGCCCTCATGCGCGCCGCCGTCGGCCCCGAAATGGGCGTCAAAGCCTCCGGCGGCATACGCACCTTGCAGGATGTACAGGCCATGACCGCTGCCGGCGCCACCCGCATCGGCGCCAGCGCCAGTGTCAAAATCGTCGAGGCGACCGCCGCCTGAATCTTATTTCCTTAGCATCGAGAAGGCCATGCCCGTAACGCGCAAAGCCGCAGTCCGGTTCAAGGAACGCAGCGATCTGCTGGACTTCCTCCTCGAAGTTTCGGCCGCCATCACGCTCACGCTCGATCTCGATCAGCTCCTCGCCAACGTCGCCGAAATCGTTCAGCGCGTCCTGCCTTATGATCTCTTCGCCATCCTCCTCTACAGCGAGCGCCGCCGCGACCTGCGCATCCGCTACGCCGTCGGACATCGCGACGAGGTGGTGCGCCACCTCTCCGTCGCCATCGGCGAAGGCATCACCGGCATCGCCGCCGAGCGCCGCGAACCCCTGCTCGTCAGCGACGTCCGCAACGACCCCCGCTACCTCAATACCGTCGACGCCGTCCGCACCGAACTCGCCGTGCCCATGACCGCGCGCGGCAAACTCGTCGGCGTCATCGACCTCCAATCCACCCGCGTCAACGCCTATACCGAATACGACCGCGCCCTCATGCGCCTCATCGCCGCCCGCGTCAGCATGGGCATCGATAACGCCCGCCTCTACCGCCGCGTCGAGCGCCAGAACCGTACCCTCAAGGCCCTCTCCCACATCTCGCGCGAATTCTCTTCCATCCTCGATCTCAACGAACTGCTCGGCAAGATCGCCAGCACCATGCACGACGTCATCGCCTACGATGCCTTCAGCATCCTCTCCGTCGATCACGAAGCCAAAGCCCTCAAGCACCTCTGCAGCATCCGCTACGATGAGCGCGTCAATATCGATAACGTTCCCCTCGGCAAAGGCCTCACCGGAGCCGCCGCCGAATCCCGCGAAGTCGTGCGCGTCAACGACACGGCCAAGGACCCGCGCTACATCGCCTCGCATCCCGACATCCGCTCCGAAATCGCCGTGCCCCTGATCGTGCAGGACCGCGTGGTCGGCGTCATGGATCTGGAAAGCGACCGCGTCGGCTATTTCAGCGACGATCACGTCCGCACCCTCACCCTGCTCGCGCCCCAGGTGGCCAGCAGCGTGGAAAATGCCCGCCTCTACGCCGAACTCGCCCAGCGCGAACGCCGCATGGAGGGCGATCTGGAAGCCGCGCGCGAATTGCAGCGCATCATGCTGCCCGATGCCGAGCCGGAAATCGAGGGCCTCGAAGCCGCCGTGCGCCTCCGCCCCGCCCGCGAAATCTCGGGCGACATCTACGATATCTTCGAGCAGCGCGAAGGCCAGACCGTGATCGCCATGGGCGATGTCAGCGGCAAAGGCGTTGCCGCCGCACTCTTCGGCGGCCTCATGAGCGGCCTCCTGCGCACCCTCGCACCGCGCCGCCGCAGCCCCGCCCAGTTGATGAAGGCGCTCAACGACGCACTCGTGCAACGCCGCGTCGAAGCCCGCTACGTGACCCTCGGCGTGCTCCTTTGGGATGCGCCCACCCGCCGTATCGTCATGGCCAACGCTGGAGCCGTACCGCCCATGATCTGCCGCGGTACCGACATTCTCAAGATGCGCGTGGAAGGCGTGCCCATCGGCCTGCTCGAAAACGTCGAGTATGAAGAGGCCACCTTCCAGGCCGAACCCGGCGACACCATCGTCCTCTATTCCGATGGCATCACGGACCACATGAACGCCGCCGGCACCGAATTCGGCCGCGGCCGCCTCGCCCAGCTGGTCCGCAGACACTGCCACCGCTCCGCCGACGAATTGATCCTCGAAATCTTCAAGGAACTCGACAAATACTCCACCGTCAAATTCGACGACCAAAGCGTCTTCGTCATGAAAGTCAAGTAGGACAGGCCTCCCGGCCTGTCCCGCTTCCTTAAGCCTTTTCCCGCTCTCCAAAATCCAGTCCGCCGCGCGCATCGGTGCCCTGTCGCACCAACCTGCCTTACAACCCCCTCAAAAAATTCAACAAATCCTGCTTCTGCGCCGCCCCCAAGCCGCCGTAATTCACAATCACCTGATGCGCTTCCGAGCCCGGACTGTCATGCTGCAAAATCGCATCGCCCAGATCCTTCGCTCTTCCGTCGTGCAACAAAAACAGCCGGTCCCCCAGCCCCCACAGCGGCGCCGTGCGGAACATATCCCCCTGCGCATTCCCCTGCGTCACGCCGTCGTTCAGGATCTGCCCCATGCGATGCAGCGCCAGGTCGCTGTACAGATTCACCGGCTGCTGACTCAGCGCCGCCGAAATCGCCAGGCCGGTCGTCATCGAGGGCGTATGGCACAGCGCGCAGCCCACTTGCGTAAAGAGCGCCGCCCCGCGCGTCGTGGAATCCGTCGCGGGTGCAGGCTGCGGTGGAGCCAGGAACCGCATGAACGCCGTCTGCTGCCCGATATCGCCCACGCTCTCCGGCAGCCCATTCGTCGCGCACGCCGCGTTCTCTTCGCGCTCCTGCGGGAAGAGTTCGTTGGTCACTCCCACCTCCACGTTGTACGCCTCGCCCGAAAAAAGCAGCAGCGATTTGTTCTGCGCCTTCCACCCGAATCGCGTGACCGTGCCGTCGTTGCCGTTCGTGTTCAGACTGCCCTGAATCCCCAACTGCCGCTTCAGGTTCGCGTTCGCCGCTAGATTGCCGCGCAGCGTCGCATCCGTGATCGCTTCGATCAGCCCCAGCCCGAAGGTAGGCGTGGGAATCCGGAATGCCAGATTATTCTGCTGTGTGAAATCCGGCTGCTGCACGTTGCATCCCGCCGGAGCATCGTTGCGCCCCGTGATCACGAAGAGGTTGTGCACGCCGCCATCGGGCTGTCCGTTCGCGCCGCGCTTGAAGCGCACCACCCGCACCGGACCGTTCGGCTGGATGAACGCCGGCGCCTGATTCACCGCGCCGAACTTCACTGCCACCGCCACCTGCGGATTCACCGCCGGGCTCGATCCGCCGCTATCCGGATGCGCGTGGCATCCCCCGCAGCTATCCAGATTGAAGCGCGGCCCCAGTCCGTCTTTCACATTGTCGATCTCGTTGAAGACCCCGCGTCCTGCGCCGAACGCCTGCAATTCCGCCCCGGAAAGCCCCCGTAACGGCTGTCCCGAGCGCGGCGGACCGCCCCTCGGTCCCGGATCGGTCTGCGCCCCTAGCGTGGCCGCGAACGCGAAGGCAAAGCTGCAACTGAGTGCCGTGATGGATTTCATACATCCTCCCTGCTTCTATTGGATGGCCTGACTGTTAAAGCTCTGTAGGGATTCGCGGCAAAATTGTTAGGCTAAGGTAAAGTTTGCCCCTGCGCCCCCGCAGTCCCGCTACAGTATGAAAAAGATGACCGCTGAACCCAGCGCGGCCGCCATGCCGCGGCTCTTACTGATCGAAGACGATGTGCGCCTCTGCCGCCTCGTGAAAGACTACCTGCAGAACATGGGCTATTCCGTCTTCATGGAGCACAGCGGACCCGCCGGACTCGCCCTCGCCCTCCGCGAAACCTTCCAGGCCATCATCCTCGATGTCATGCTCCCCGGCATGGATGGCTTTGAAGTGCTCCGCCGCCTGCGCATTCACTCCGCCGTGCCCGTGCTCATGCTCACCGGACGCGGCGAAGAGAGCGACCGCATCGTGGGCCTCGAAATGGGCGCGGACGATTACCTGCCCAAGACCTTCTCCACCCGCGAACTCCTCGCCCGCCTTCGCGCCGTACTCCGCCGCTCCCTCCTCACCCAGGCCGAGGCCGCCGATCAGCGCCAGGCCCCCGTCACCGTCGGCGATCTCTATATCGATCCCGCTCCCCATGCCGCCTTCCTCAAGCAGGAACCGCTCCTGCTCACGCGCCAGGAATTCGACCTGCTGCTCTCGCTCGCGCGCGCCGCCGATCGCGTCAAGACCCGCGAAAGCCTCCTCCTCGAAGTCGCCGAACGCGATTTCGAAGGCTTCGACCGCTCCATCGACGTGCACATCTCCTCCCTTCGCAAGAAACTCGGCGACGATGCCAGAAATCCGCGCTGGATCGAAACCGTCCGCGGCGTCGGCTACATGCTCAAGAAACCGGAGCGCGCCTGAATGCTGCGCTGGCCGCTCTCGCGCAAGATCCTCTGTCTCTCGCTGCTCAATGCGGTGCTGCTCGCCGCCGTGGTGCTCGCTTTCGCCCGCGCCCAGTTTCGCCTCGGCGCCGAATCCCTGCTCCTCGGCCCCGTGCAGGATCGCATCATGGCCATCGCCAACGCCTTTAGCGTCGATCTCGATGCCGTCACCCCCGTCACTTACCCCGCGCTCTTCGCCACCTGCCCGCAACGCTACGAAGCCGAGTGCTTCCTCGTCGATCCCGGCGGCATGGTGCTCGCCGGACCGCCTGTCGATCTGCCCGCCGTCGTGCTGGACCGCATGCGCCGCCGCGGCAGAGGCCGTCCGCCCCGTCCCGCCGACGCCAAACAGAAGGAGGACGAGGCCGCACGCCCCGACCCGCGCCCCGACCCGCGCCCCGACCCGCTCGCTCCTCAAGAAGGTCTCTCGCAACCTCCGCCGCAGGACCGCCCGGACCCTCCCGACCGTCTGCCCCCCGCTCGCAAAGAGGGTGACGCACCGCCCCCGCGGACCGGCGCCCCTCCTCGCGGCCGCCCGCCCGAGCGCGCCGCAGGCCCGCCGCGTGGCGCTCCCGCCGCTGAACCCGTCTTCCTCGTGATCTCCCGCGAGCCCACCCGCTACTGGGTCGGCGTCCGCATTCCGCTCGCCATGTCCGCGCTCGCGCCCGGCACCCCCGGTGTGCTCCTGCTCCGCACTTCGTCGATGTTCAACAGCAAGCTCTTCCTCGATCTGCGCTGGTGGCTCGGTCTCGCCTTCAGCCTGGTCGCCGTCTCCGCGCTCTGCTGGCTGCCCTTCATTCGCGGCCTCACCCGCACCATCGGCCAGATGGACCGCGTCACCGAACGCATCGCCCAAGGCGATTTCGAAGCCCGCGCCGCCACCGCCGGCACCGATGAACTCGGCCACCTCGGCCGCCAGATCAATCGCATGGCCGAGCGCCTGCAAAGCTTCGTCACCAGCCAGAAACGCTTCCTCGGCGATATCGCCCACGAACTCTGCGC
>CAIRBY010000710.1 GCA_903876865.1 uncultured Acidobacteriia bacterium | reverse complement strand
CTGCCGGGATTTCATCCGGGCGCGGTGCTGGATGCAATCGAACGCCATGGCGGAACCTGCGCGATTACGCTTCCGGCGCTGATGCAGATGCTGGTGGAGGAGCAGGTGCGGCATCCGCGAAGGGTTGGTACCGTCAGCTTCGGGGCGGCGGGGGGAGACGCGGTGCCGTTGGCGCTGCAGAACGGATTCCAGGCAGCGTTCGGCGTGCCGCTGCTCGAGTGCTATGCGATGACCGAGTCGCTCCCGATCAGCCGCATACCGGCCGGGGCTCAGCGCCCGGGATCGATGGGGGTGGCTCCGGAAGGTGTAGAGGTCCTCATCCTGGACCCGTTGGGGCGGGAGTTGGCAGATGGCGAGACGGGCGAGTTGGTGGTGCGCAGTGCGGCGAACTGCCTGGGGTACTGGAACGATCCGGAAGCAACCCGGGATCTGTTCCGCGGCGGATGGCTGCATACGGGCGACCTCGCCAGCCGGGACGCCGAGGGTTACCTGTGGTTTAAGGGGCGGATCAAGCAGATCATCGTGCGTGCGGGGAGCAACGTCTCGCCGCAGGAGGTCGAGGAGGCGCTGTACCGGCATCCGGCAGTGCTGGAGGCGGGAGTCGTCGGACAACCGGATGCGCTCTATGGCGAGGTGGTGGTCGCGTATGCAGTGCTCCGGGCGGGAATGACGGCCAGCGAAGAGGAGTTGCGGGAATTTGCGCGGGAAGGGTTGGCGGATTACAAGGTGCCGGAGCGGATTGTCTTCTTCGATGCCTTGCCGAAGGGCCTGACCGGCAAAGTGGACCGCCGCCGCTTGAAAGAACTGACGCTGGCGGCGGCGCGGGCTACGGCGTAGCTGCGAACCGGCACGTCGCTCTTAGAACGTCGCGCGCAGTACGAGCTGGATGCTGCGCGGGGTGTTGCCCTGAGTGGTGATCAGGCCGAATGTCGAGGGCGTAGCCACGTCGGTTCCGGGCGTGCCGAATACCACCTGATTGAACGCGTTGAGAAGCTCGCAGCGGAACTGCCCCTTGAAGCGTTCGGCGATCGGGAAGTTGCGGCTGAGCGAAACATTTACGTTGCGATAGTTATCGCGGCGCAGATCGCTGTAGGTGCGCGCGGCGGTGCCGAGGCGGTACTCGGTGGGGTTCAGGAAGGCGGCCGTATTGAACCACGGCACGCCTTGTTCGGCGTTGGCGCGCGCCATGGATTCGTCATAGGAGGCGACGGAACCGGGCAGGCGATCGGCGCGGCGGTAGGCGAAGCCGCCGGTGATGCCGGTGGAGGTGGTGACCGAAATCGGCGTGCCGCGCTGCCAGATCCAGGTGCCGCTCATCTGCCAGCCTTTGGCGAGGATTTTGGCCGCGGTATTTTTCGTGCGGCGCGCCACCGGCAGTTCCCACACGCCACTCGCCACGAAGCGCCGCGGCACATCGAAGCGGGAAAGCGAGCGATCCTGCGCGATGTTGTAGATGTTCTCCACGCTCGTGCCCTGGCCGGAATTATTGCCCGGCCCCCCGGTATCGATCGCCTTGGCCCAGACGTAGCTGGCCGTGGCCGAGAGTCCGCGGCTGAAGCGGTGCTGCAGGTTGACTTGCAGCCCTTCATAGCTCAGCGAGCCAATGTGCGGGCGATAATCTGAGACTCCCGTATATTGCGGGAACGGTGAGAGCAGCTGCGCGCGCGTCACCGTGGCGGAGCGCAGCGAGGAGTTGGGATTGGTGATGAGCGAGGCGAACGGGTTGGCAACCTGCGCGCTGAAGAATCCGGCCACGCTGCTGGCTCCATATTGCGCGTAATTCGCCCGCGCGAAATCGAGATAGGCCAGCGGTAGTTGATTGAGATTGATGCTGGCGGCGGGCAGGTTGAGCCCGTGGCTGCCCACATACGCGATATCCAGCGTCATATTCTGCACCAACTGGCGCTGGATTACGAAGTTCCACTGCTGGTTATACGGTTTGGGGCGGTTCTGCGTGACCGTGGTGATGCTCTGGCCCATCAGCGTGCTTGCGCCCTGGGTATTGCCGGGCGGTGTGGGAATGCCGCTGGGGAAAGGGTTGGAGAGGAACACGGTTGGGCTTGCGGTGCCACCCGGTTGAATCACTTGCACCGTGTTATCACTCTGCGCGCTGGAGACACTGAAGACGCTGCCGATGGCGGAACTCTGCTCCACCGAAACCGGCACGAAGAAAAGCGCGTAGCCGCCGCGCAGAGAGGTCTTGCTGTTGAGGCGGAAGGCCGCGCCCAGGCGGGGCGCCAGGCGGCGCCACTGCGTGCCCGACTGCGGTCCGCTGGGGAAGCTCAGGAGCCCGGGCAGATTCTGGTAACTGCCGCGCAGCAGCAGTGTGGCGGCATCGGTGGCATTGGCAATCTTGCCCGCGAAGGGCGAGGGCTGATCTGTTCGGAAAAGCGTGACCTGATTGTGGCACTCGCCCGTGCTGGTTTCAAAATCCCAGCGCAGTCCGAGGTTGAGCGTCAGGCGCGACGAGACGCGCCAGTCGTCCTGCACGAAGCCCGCGCCATAGTGGTGGTAGAGCGTGAGCGGGATGTCGTTCTCCTTGGTGATGGAAGAGGGCAGGCCGAGCAAGAGGCTGGCGAGCGAAGATCCGGTCTCGGAAGCGTTGGTGACACCGGCGCCGCCTACTGGTCCGCGCGTGAATGTGCGGCTGAAATTGAAGGTGCCATCCGGGCTCGCGTAGGCGAACGCGAAGAAGCGGTAGAGCCGATACTCGCCGCCAACTTTCACCGTGTGCGCGCCGCGAATGATGCTGACCGAATCGGCCACGGTCTGTGTATCCCGCGGCTGGTTGTTGCCGGCACCGGAGATTTCGCTGCTGGTGATTTCGCCTGCGACTCCAGCACCCTCCGGACCGCCGCTGAAGTTGAAGATCGGGAACGAAGGGATGGGGCCGGCCTGCGCGAGATACGCCGGGAGGCCCAGTGTGGCGGCGGGGTCCGTGCCTTCGCTCAACAGCACCTGATGGGCATGGGCGCGCGTATAGCCGTAGCGAAAATTATTGATGATCGAAGGCTTCACCAGCCAGACTTCGTTGAGCGTGGCGTTGTAAAACGTATCGTGGATGGTGCGCGAATTGCTGGCGATGGAACTGAAGAAGCTCGGCTCGGCCTGGTAGCGATCTTCAATGCTGACGCGGCCGAAAATGCTGTGGTACTGGTTGATGGTCCGATCGATGCGGCCGGCGTAGAGGTCGCGCTGGAAATGGGTGGTGCCGCTGTAATTGAAATTATCCGTGAGGCCGGGCTGATTCGGCAATGGCAGGTAGGTCATCAGCTTGAGGCCCACGGGGTCGAGACAGGCCGCGAGTCGAGCGCCGGTAGTGGGGCAGGCGGGCAGCAGGTCCATGCGATTGCCGGGGATGGGCTGGCGTTTGCCGCCCACCAGCGGCGCGAAGGGATCGTAGACCTGGCCAAAGAGCGCAGCGGCGCCATCCGGGTTGATGAGCCCCGTGCGCGTGGCGCTGGTGAGCAGTTCGGAGAGATCGCCCCTGCGCATTCTTTCGGTGGGTAGGGTGATCTGTTTGCTGAACGGGTTGGCCTCGCGGCGGCCTTCGTAATTGAAGAAGAAAAACGTGTTCTTGGCCTTGCCGAGTTTGGGAACTGCGACCGGCCCTCCGACGGACATGCCGAACTGGTTGCGCTTCACGGGAATGCGCGGCAGCGCCGGCGTGCCGTTGCTCAACAGGCCGCGGCGGTTGCGCTGCCAGCCGTTGGCGTTTAGATCGCCGTTCTGAAAATAATCGTAGGCGGAGCCGTGGAATTTGGTGGTGCCGCCTTTGGTGATGAAGTTGACGACTCCGGCGCCGGTGCGCCCGTACTCTGCGGAGAATGCGCCTGAGACCACTTTGAATTCGCGCACCGAATCCTGCGGCGGGGAGACGGCGACGCCGTTGAAATCGCCGATAGTGTCGCTGACGCCATCCAGCAGCACGTCGTTGGTGGATGCCTGACCGCCGGAGACGCTGAAATTCGAATCGAAGAAGTTGCGATTGCCGGCGGTGCCGATGGGGCCTTGTGCGTTGCCATTGGTGTTGAGGCTTTCGCCCATGGCCAGCGCGAAGCCGCCATCAATTGCGCCCGGCACCAGGTTGATGAAGCTCAGCGTGCTGCGTTCGCCAGACGGCAGTTCGGTGATGAGTTTGTTCTCCACCGTGGTCTCGAGCGAAGAGGTTTCGGTGATCAGCAAGGGCGCGTCTTCATGCACCTCGACGGTCTGCTGGGCGGTTTCGAGCGGCAGCGCGGGATCGATTTCGGCCACCTGTGCGACGTTGAGTTCGATGCCGGACCGGATGGTCTTGCCAAAGCCCTTCGCCGTCACCATCAGCGTGTAAGCGCCGGGCGGCAGGAATTGGATGCTGTACCGGCCCTCCTTATCGCTGATCGCGGAGCGTTGGATGGAGGTGTCAGCGGCGGTTACCGTCAAAGTGGCTGCCGGTACCGCGGCGCCGTGCGGATCGCGCACCGTGCCGGTGAGCGTGGCGGTGATGGTCTGCGCACCCAGCGGGAGGGTGGCGAGCGTCCAGAGCGCAAGGCGGACAAGGCGAAGACTGGCAACGTTCATTTTGACCCCAAGGTTCGAATCATACACCGAAACCACTGGTTTTCGAGCTGGGAAAACGGGCGGGAATCACGAGCGGGCGCGCCCGTTGGTATGATCTGGATATATCCGAATTGGAGGTCCCATGGCGGACGAATTGAATCGGCGGAATTTCTTGAAAGCGGCCGCGATTGCCGCAGGCCCGGCAGTGGTATCAGCCACCGCGGCGAATGACAAGGTGAACATCGGTTGGATCGGCGTCGGCACGCGTGGCTACGCGGGGCTGGACTGGCTGCATACCGCGGCCGCCAACGACGTGCAGGTGACGGCCATTTGCGACACCTATGAAGGCTACATCGCTCGCGCTCAGGATCGCCTGCAGACCGTATGGGGAAGCAAGGCCAAAGCGCATAAGGATTACCGCGAACTGCTCGCGGATAAATCGATCGACGCGGTCTACATCATGACGCCGGAGCACCTGCATCACGATATGACGATCGCGGCGCTCAAGGCCGGGAAGCACGTTTATATCGAGAAGCCGCTGGCTCACACCATCGAAGAAGGCTTCGAGATCGTCAAGGCCTGGCAGGATGCGAAAAAGATCGTGCAGGTCGGCACGCAGAATCGCAGCTCTTCGCTGTATAAGAAGGCGAAGGAACTGATTCAGCAGGGCATGGTGGGCGATGTGCATTTCGTGCGCGCGTTCTGGTATCGCAACGGTCTGCCGAACGAACCCTCCTGGCGGTATGTGATTCCGGCCGAAGCGAATCCGCAGAATACGGATTGGAATCGCTTTCTGGGCACGGCGCCCAAGCGGGCCTGGGATCCGCACCGCTACTTCCAATGGCGCCTGTATTGGGATTACTCCGGCGGCATTTCGACGGACCTGCTGGTGCACCAGACGGACATCGTCAACTTCATGCTTTCGAAAACGATTCCCACCAGTTGCATGGCGAGTGGCGGCAAGTATCGCTGGACCGACCCGGCGGACGATCGCGACGTGCCGGATTGCCTCAGCGCCATCTACGACTACTCCGACAAGTTCCAGCTCAACTACAGCTGCTACCTGGGCAACGAGTTTTTCGGATTCGGCGAAGAGATTTGCGGCAACGAAGGCACCATCCGCGTGATGAACCGGCAGGATCTTTACTTCGAGCCGGAGAGCTACAACGCGCGCCGCGCCAACTCGCCCAACCGCGCGCCCGAGGCGATTAAGGCCCGCGCCGCGCTGCACATCAACGGCTTGCAGGAGTACAAGGAATCCGACGGCGCCATCAATCACTTCCGCAATTTCATTCAAGCTGTGCTCGGCAAAGAGCAGGTGATTGCGCCGCCCCCGGTGGGTCAGCAGGCTGCCATCGGCGGTCACATGGCGACGCTTTCGTACAAGAACCAGAAGAAAGCGATCTGGGACGAAGGCACGCAAAAAGTCCGCTACGCGTAAGCGCGGCTTCGAAGAATGGCCGCCGTTGCCACAACTCCAGCGGGGAGACCTCCCCGCTGGATCGTCAGCCGGAATGTAGACCTGAGCCTCGTGATCGGCAGCGCGCTCGCGGGGTATCTTTACCTCGGGCTCTATACCGGTCTGCACGTCAAGATCACCCTCTTGTGGTGGTTCTGGAGTGTGGGCTTCGACGGCACGCACATCTTCGCCACGGCGAGCCGCACCTATTTCGATCCGGAAGCGCGGGCGCGCACACCGCTATTGTTGTGGGGCAGCCTGGCGGTCTTCTTTTCGCTCGGTCCGCTGATGGTGCTGGCCGGCTTGAAGGGGCTGCTGGCGCTGCTCGTGGGCGTATGGGCCTACTATCATGTGGTCAAACAGCACTATGGTTTTCTGGTGCTCTACAAGGTGAAGAACGCGGACCTGGATCCGCGCGATAACCAGCTCGACCGCCTGTTTCTGGGCGTGATGATGATCTTCCCGCCGTTCCACCGCTTCTTTATTCATCACCCCGAGGAATTGGGAATCAAGCTCGCGTTCCCGCGATGGGAACCCGCCTTCTGGCTGATCGTTGCTGTAACCTGCGTGCTGTGGCTGGCGCGGCAGCGCGGGCGGTGGCGGCGTGATGTCCCTAAGTACCTGCTGCTGGGAGCAATCCTTCCGCTCCACTGGCTGACTTTCGCATTCATGAGCTGGCAGGCGGCGGTGCCCACGGTCACGATCGTGCACAACCTGCAATATCACGCGCTGGTCTGGTTCCACAATCGCAATCGCTACGGTGGCGCACGCCTGCTCTCCCGCAGCCTGTTCGCCTACGTGGGAGCGGCGCTGCTGTTCAGCGCGCTCTACCGCATCCCCGGATTTCAATTGGGACAGGTGAACGACCTGGCGTTCGGCTTCTTCTGCGGCTTCGGCTTCACCCACTACTACCTGGACAGCAAAATCTGGCGCGTCCGCCACGATCCCGAACTGCGCGACGCGTTGGGGATGGCGGCGTAGCCGGCTCCGAGGGTCGCGTCAGCGCGGCGCGATCGGCGTCAGGATCAGATCGGGCAGCTTCAGATCTTTCCCGATCGTGAAGGTCGAAAGATCCACGGTGGAAGACTTGTAGCCCTTCAGCGCGCCGCTCACCTTGCAGGCAGCCCCCGGCATTTCGTTTCCGACGCCCATGCCGGTGGTGGAAAGCGCGCGCGCCACGTGGTTGAATTCGTCCCGCTCCACCTTCAGGTAGAACTCCCCTTTCTTGTCCGTCATCGCCTGCCGTACATCATGGTCTGCGCCCACACAACTCAACTGGATCTCGACGGATTTGGCTGGGACCGTGCCGTCCTGTAGCCGCGCGCGGCCATTCAGGAAGATGACGTCGTTCGCAAACGCCGTGCAGGCGGTGGCGAGAAGAAGAAGGAGTGATAATCGTGTTTCGCGTCTCTGCATTGGTGGATTCCCGATGGCTTCAGTGTAAGCGACTCCCGTGGGAGCGTAGTACGATGTGTATGAAGCCTGATGAGGATACACATCAATGCGCACGAACATCGTGATTGACGATAAATTGATGCGGGAGACACTGCGCGTGACCGGCCTCAGAACCAAACGGGACGCGGTGGAGTTAGGTTTGCAGACGCTGGTCCGGCTGAGTAAACAGGCAGATCTTCGTCGCTTTCGCGGCAAACTGGCCTGGCAGGGAGATCTGGATGCAATGAGGCGGAATCGTTGATTCTGATTGACTCCAGCGTATGGATCGATTATTTCCGGGGCGTGCCCACGCCACAGACCGGGAAACTCGACGCTCTGCTGGGAAGTGAGTTGCTGTTCATGGGCGATTTGATCCTCGCCGAAGTGCTGCAGGGATTCTCCGGCGAAGCGGAGTTCAACGAGGCTCGCTCGATGTTGGCCGCCTTCGACGTGGTCGAATTGTGCGGGCCGGAGATCGCGGTGCAGGCCGCTAGGAATTTCCGGACCCTACGCAATCTGGGTGTCACCGTTGGTAAAACCATCGATACCGTGATTGCCACCCGATGTATCGAGAGCGGGTATCGCCTGCTCCACAGCGACAGGGATTTCGAGCCCTTCGAAACGCATCTGGGGTTGCGAGTCGTCAAATAAGGGCGCCGCTCAAGCCCGGGAGCGGGCAAGCAGCGCCAACGCGAGCGCGCCCGCCACGCCGAGCAGAGAGAGTCCCGCGCCCAGATAGACGCTGGTGGGGCGGTATCGCATGGTCACCGTGTGCGTGCCCTTCGGCACCACCACTCCGCGCATAGCTCCATTTACCTGGAAAATCTCCGCCGCTTGATGGTCTACTCGGGCGCGCCAGCCGGGGTAGAACGTGTCGGAGAGCACCACCATGCCTTCGCACGCCATCTCCGCTTTGATCGAGAGCCGGTCGGCCAGATGTTCGGCGAGTTGCACCCTGTCGTCCGCGGTTGCGCAGG
>CAIRBY010000709.1 GCA_903876865.1 uncultured Acidobacteriia bacterium | reverse complement strand
CCTATCGCGCCGGGGAAGTGTGGTTGGTGCCGGAGGAGACTCGGATCGTCGCATCTGCGGCTTCGAGTTTCCTGCGCACGTGGGTGCCGGGGTAAGGGCTACCCGATTCCCAGATCGTCGATACGCTCCAGCGGGGTGCCGCAGACGCGGCAGATGAGCGCGTGGCAATCACCGCAGAGGAGCGGATCGGGCACCGGTTTGGCGCAGGTGGGGCAGTAGAAATCCACGGCGTCCGCCATCGCGATTCCTACCTGGCGGCGGCGATCGAATCCACTTTCAGGATCTTGCCGGCCTCATCGAGGGTGCCCACTACCGTGACCTTCTTCGCGGCGAACTTCTCGGGCGTAGTCTGGTCGCTCAACTCATAGGCCTTTTTCGCCTTGGCGTCATAGAGCATGTACTTGCCGTTCATGCTTTTGACGCAGGCCACCACGCATTTCGCGTCCGGACCCATATTCATGTCTTTGTGGTCTCCGTTGTCGCACATGTTGTCCGTGATGATGCCGGTGAAGGTCGCGGCGCTTGCCAGCGAGGCTGCGGCCATAAGTATCAGAAGCTGTTTTTTCATACCAGTGTCCCCTCTCTGCCCAGTATACGTGGGAATCGCGGCACGGCTGGTAAACTGGTTGGGAGTGGGAAGATTCTATAGCCGGTGCGAACTGGTGGAGCAGCGCGCGCGTTGGAAGAGCGAGGGCAGGACCGTCGTGTTCACTAACGGCTGCTACGATCTGCTGCATCCCGGGCACGTCCGCCTGCTGGAACAGGCGCGCTCGATGGGCGATCTGCTGGTGCTGGCGCTAAACTCCGATGCCAGCGTGCGGCGGATGAAGGGTCCGTCACGTCCACTGATGGCGGAGGGCGAACGGGCGGAGATGGCGCTGGCGCTCGAAGCGGTAGATGCGGTCACGCTGTTCGAGGAAGACACGCCGCGGGAACTGATTGCCGAAGTGCTGCCCGATGTGCTCATCAAAGGGGCGGACTGGAGCCACTTCATCGCCGGGCGTGAAGAGGTGGAGGCGGCTGGCGGACGGGTGACCACCGTGGCGCTGGAGCCTGGCTACTCAACTACTAATATTGTAGAAAGAATTCTCGGCCAACCTTGATTCATCCTGCCGTTCGTGAACTCTTCTTGGATCTGGGACGCCATGCGGCTTTCCAGGAGCTGCTGCGCCGGGTGAGCGCAGGCGGCAATGCCAGCCTGTCCGGATTGACCGGCACGGCCAAAGCCCTCTACAGCGTGCTGCTGTGGCAGGCAGTGGAGCGGCCTCTGGTAATTGTAGTAGATGGGAACAAGGAGGCCGAGGAACTCTCCGAGGCGGTCAACAGCTTCTTCACTCTGCTCGCCGACGGGCACGGTCAATCGCCGCAACTCCTTCCTGCTCTGGATGTTCTCCCCATGCAGAACCTCTCTCCGCACGGTGAGATCTGCGAGCAGCGGGCAATCGGTCTCTGGAGCCTGGCGACGCATCGCGCACCCATCACCATCCTGCCGGTGGCTGCCGCGCTGCTTCGGGTGGAACCGGCGGACTTCTACCGGCAACTGGCTTTGCGCCTCAAAGCCGGGGAAGAGTTGCCGCTGGAAGAGGTGGTGGCGCACCTGGAGAGCATTGGCTATCAGCGGCGCGAACCGGTGGAAATGGTGGGTGAATACTCGGT
>CAIRBY010000708.1 GCA_903876865.1 uncultured Acidobacteriia bacterium | reverse complement strand
TGGGCCGCACCGATGACAGTGAAGGCGCCAGGGTCGCCCAGTTCAACCTCACCGGCTTCGATTACACGGATATCGCCGCCACCTTCGCCAAAGCCGGCGCCGAGACCGGCGTGCAGGTGGTCAAGCACGAAAAGAACAGCGACTCCTTCTTCGGCCGCAGCGATAACGCCACCTTCGCCGATGCCGGAATCCCCTCCACTACCCTCTCCGTCAGCTACGTCTTCCCCGACTATCACCAGCCCGGCGACGAGTGGCAGAAGCTCGATTACGACAACCTCGCCAAGGTGGATGCCACCGTCGCGTTGGGCGTGCTCGCCATGGCCAACAACGCCACGCCGCCGCAGTGGAACAAAGACAATCCCCGCACCGCCCGCTACGTACAGGCGCACGATAAGCAATAGCGGAATGTAGCCCCAATTCCCCACGCCGCCGGGATTGAAAGCGAATTACAATCCGGATGTGGCGGAATCTTCACCACGTTCGTGGAGAATTGACACTTGGACACAATCAAAGGGAAGAGCGTTTTGATCACCGGTGCAGGTCGCGGCATCGGCAAGCGGCTGGCTTTGGGCTTCGCCGCTCTGGGCGCCCAGGTCGGCTTACTGGCGCGCAGCAAGGCCGAACTGGAACTGGCCAAACTGGAAATCGAACAGGTCGGCGGAATTGCCATGTGCCTGCCCGCCGACGTGCGTGATCCGGACGCCGTTGCGGTCTCCGTCGATCGCCTGCGCGCCCGCTTCGGCCGGTTGAATGTGCTCATCTCCGCCGCCGCCGTGCAGGGTCCGGTCGGGCCCTTTGTGACCACCAAGGCCAAGGCCTGGAACGAAACCATCGAAATCAATCTCATCGGCGTGGCCAACTGCTGCCGCGTGGTCCTGCCCGGCATGATCGAGAAGCGCTCCGGTAAGATCATTCTCATCTCCGGCGGCGGCGCGGCGGTCAGCCGTCCCAACTTCACCGCCTACGCCGCGTCCAAGACCGCCGTGGTGCGCTTTGCCGAGACCCTCGCCGAGGAAGTCGGCAACCACAACGTGCAGGTCAACGCCATGGCCCCCGGCGCCGCCTATTCCCACATGACCGATGAGATTCTGCATGCCGGCGAAGAGCGGGCCGGGCGTCGCGAAATCGAGGACGCCGAAAAGGTCCGCGTCACCGGCGGCGTCCCCGCGGAGAAACAGACCGCCCTCGCCCTCTTCCTCGCCAGCGAGCGCAGCAATCACATCAGCGGCAAGTTCATCCACGTCAATGACGATTGGAAGAAGTGGGAGAACGAGAATATGAAGTCCGAACTCCTCACCCTGCGCCGCCTTCAGAAGATCTGAACGCTGGCGCCTGCTGCGTAGGCCTGAGAGCTTACGCGACCGGATTCCCGGCGTTTCGCTTCAACTGTCCGCACGCCGCGTAGATATCCAGGCCCCGCGGCTTGCGCACGAAGCACGGCATCGCGTGCCGCACAATTGCCTGAAACGAAGCCACGCGTTCCGGCAGCGGCGTCTCGTAGGGAATCCCCGGCCCCGGGTTCAGCGCGATCAGGTTCACTTTGGCGTTCAGGTTGGCCAGCAGTTTCACCACCCGCCGCGCATCCGCGTCGCTATCGTTGACCCCGTGCAGCAGCACGTATTCGAAGGTCAGCTTCTCCCACGGACGCAACGGATAGGCCTTGCACGCCTCCATCAGATCCTTCAGATGGTATTTGCGCGTGATCGGCATCAGTTCCTGCCGCGATTCCTCGGTGGAGGCGTTGAGCGAAATCGCCAGCTTCGGCCGCACCGGTTCCCTTCCCAACTCCTCGATCTTCGGGATGATGCCGGCCGTCGATACTGTGATCCGCCGCGGCGAAAGTCCGAAGCCCGCCGGGTCCAGCAGAATCCGCGTCGCCTTCACCACGTTTTCCAGGTTCAGCAGCGGCTCCCCTTGCCCCATCATCACGATGTTCAGCCGCCCGCCCTCCTGCCGCAGGTGATTCTCCTGTGCCACCAGCAGCACCTGCCCCACGATTTCGCCTGCCGTGAGGCTCCGCTCCAGCCCCATCAGCGCCGTCATGCAGAACTTGCAATCCACCGGGCATCCCACCTGGCTGGAAATACAGATCGTGTCCCGCTCGCCTTCCGGCATCAGCACCGTTTCCACCGTGCGGTCGTCTTCCAGTTTGAGCAGGTAGCGACGCGTGCCGTCCGTGGATTCGTACAGGTGCGCCACTTCCGGCATCCCCAGGGCGTGGCGCTGTGCCAACTCCTCCCGCGTCCGGGTCGGTAAGGTGGAGATGCTGACCAGGTCCGTAATTTGACTTTTGTAGAGAGCCTGGTACAGTTGGCGGGCACGGTAACCGGGCTGGTCCGGACCGAGCGCCTCGCGCAGATCGGTCAGGTCCATCCCCACAAGTGGTTGGGACATCGTTCTTTATTGTAGCGAACCCGTCTCCGCCACCCCCCCGCCACGCCGTGTAACAATGAAGGAAGTTCCCTTTCTTGCATGACATCAGCCAATAACCCCTTGCGGGACATCGAAATGACGACGCTGCCCAACGGCGTCCGCGTGATTACCGAAGTCATGTCCCACGTGCGCAGCGTCTCCGTCGGCATCTGGATCGGCTCCGGTTCCCGCCGCGAGACCCCGGAACAGAACGGCATCGCGCACTTCATCGAGCATATGCTCTTTAAGGGAACCACCTCCCGCTCCGCCGAGGATATCGCCCGCAGCGTGGATTCCATCGGCGGCAATCTCGATGCCTTTACCGCCAAGGAACTGGTCTGCTTCAACACCAAAGTGCTGGATCAACACCTTGCCCAGTCCTTCGACGTCCTCTCCGATCTCGTCCTGCACCCCATGTTCCGCGACGAGGATATTGAAAAGGAAAAGGGCGTCATCCTCGAAGAAATCAAAATGGAAGAGGATAGCCCGGACTACCTGGTGCACGAGATCTTCACCGGCAATTTCTGGAAAGATCACCCGCTCGGCAAGCCCATCCTCGGCACTCCGCAGAACGTCAAGCGCTTTGACAGCAAGATGATCCGGGAGTTTTACAGCGAGGTCTACACCCCCGCCAATTTCCTGGTCACCGCCGCCGGCAACCTCACCCACGAGGGGCTGACCGCGCTCGTCCGCCAGCATTTTGAATCCCTGCCCGCCGGCAGCGCCGCGCCGCACGACCCCGTGCCCAATACCCATGCCCGGATTTCCCTTCGCAATAAGAAATCCCTCGAGCAGGTACACGTCTGCCTCGGAGTACCGTCGTACCCCCTGCCCCATCAGCAGCGTTTCGCCTGCTATGTCCTGAATACCCTGCTCGGCGGCGGCATGAGCTCGCGACTCTTCCAGAACATCCGCGAACGCCAGGGGTTGGCGTATTCCGTCTTCAGCGAACTGAGCCCCTACCGCGACACCGGCTGTCTCTCGATTTACGCCGGGACGAGCGTGGAATCCGCTCCGAAAGTGGTCGAAGCGATCACCCGCGAGTTCCGTGAACTAAAGCAGGATATGGTTCCCGCTGAGGAGTTGCGCCGCGCCAAAGACCACCTCAAGGGCTCGCTGATGCTGGGTCTGGAGTCTACCGGCAGCCGGATGTCCAACCTCGCCCGCCAGGAACTCTACTTCGGCAAGTTCTTCACGATGGACGAACTGCTGGAGAGCATCGAAGTGGTCACCGCCGAGGATGTCCAGCGCATTACGCAGACCTTCTTCGACCCCAAACAGATCGCCCTCACCATCCTCGGCAACCTCGAAGATCTCAAGATCGGCCGCGAAGATCTGGCCTGTTAATTCGCTGAAAACAATCGGTGATATTGGCCAAAGGTACCATACTCCCTACAGTACTTTAAATCCGAACTGTCCCCTCG
>CAIRBY010000707.1 GCA_903876865.1 uncultured Acidobacteriia bacterium | reverse complement strand
CGCCTCGCTCTGAATCAGGCGCAGATGTTCCATGCCCGCGAAGCTCTCCGCGTAGAGTTTGTAGACGTTCTCCGTGCCGGAGGGGCGCGCCGCGAACCAGCCCCGCGCGGTTGCCACCTTCAGCCCGCCGAGCGCCGCGCCATTGGAAGGCGCCGCCGTCAACATGCTCTCGATGGGATCGCCGGCCAGCTCCTTCGCGTCCACCTGCGCCGGAGAGAGCTTCGCCAGCACCGCCTTTTGTGCGGGAGAGGCCGCCGCGTCGATCCGCTCGTAGACGGGTGCGCCAAACCGCTCCGTCAGCGCCTGGTAAGTCTCGCCCGCGTCCTTGCCGGTGCGCGCCAGCATCTCTGCCGCCAGCAGTCCCAGGATGATGCCGTCCTTATCGGTGGTCCAGACCGTACCGTCGCGGCGCAGGAAGCTCGCGCCCGCGCTCTCTTCCCCGCCGAAGCCGAGCGACCCGCTGACCAGGCCGTCCACGAACCACTTGAAGCCGACCGGCACTTCGACCAGCGTCCGTCCCAGGCTCGCCGCCACCCGGTCGATCATGCTGCTGGAAACCATCGTCTTGCCCACGCCGGCCACGCCGCTCCAGCCCGGACGATTCGCGAACAGGTAGGAGATCGCAGCCGCCAGGAAATGGTTCGGGTTCAGCAGCCCCACGCTCGGCGCCACGATGCCGTGGCGGTCGTGATCGGTGTCGCAGGCGAACGCCAGGTCGAAGCGGTCCTTGAGCGCGATCAGGCCCGCCATCGCATACGGCGAGGAGCAATCCATGCGGATTTTGCCATCCCAATCCACGCTCATGAACTGGAAGGTCGGGTCGGCGTGATCGTGATTCACGGTCAGGTTCAAGCCGTACCGCTCCGCGATTCGCGCCCAGTAGACCAGCCCGGCGCCGCCGAGCGGATCCGCGCACAGGTTGAGGCGCGCCTCGCGAATCGCCTCCATATCCACCACGGCGCCCAAATCGTCCACATACTCGGCCACGTAATCATGGCGGTGCGTGGTGCCAGCGGCGAGCGCGCGACCGTAGCCGATGCGCTTCACGGCGCGGAGTCCATCGGCAAGGATGGCGTTGGCCCGGTCCTGAATCCACTTGGTGGCCGCCGTATCCGCCGGGCCGCCGTTGGGCGGATTGTATTTGAAGCCGCCGTCCGCCGGCGGATTGTGCGAGGGCGTGATCACAATGCCATCGGCCAGCCCCGCCGTTCGCCCCTGGTTGTAGACGAGCACGGCGTGAGAGAGAGCGGGCGTGGGCGTGTAGCCCAGCTCCTGATCGATCATTACCTCGACGCCATTCGCGGCCAGCACTTCCAGCGCGCTCACCAGCGCCGGTTCGCTCAGCCCGTGCGTATCCTTGGCGAGGAAAACGGGGCCATCCACGCCATTGGCGCCGCGGTACTCGCAGATCGCCTGCGTGATCGCCAGGATGTGATCTTCATTGAACCCGCCATCGAGCGACGCCCCGCGGTGCCCGGAGGTGCCGAAGCTGACCGGCGACACGGGCTTCAGGCTGTAATACGCGGTGATCAGGCGGGGGACGTCCACCAGCATTTCGGGCGTCGGATGCTTACCAGCAAGAGGATTCAGGGCCACGTCACTATTTACGCGCGTTGCCGCCTCCGGCGCAATCATGTTAGCTTGGAAATTAAAGATTTTGGGACGTTATTCGAAATAATACTTGTTCTTAAAGGAGAACTTCAGATGCCATTAGTTTCAATGCGCCAGCTGCTCGACGAGGCAGCCAAAGGCGGATACGGTGTTGGCGCTTTCAACGTCAACGATATGGAACAGATCCAGGCGATCATGGAAGCGGCGCGGGAAACGCAGTCTCCCGTCATCGTGCAGGCCAGCCGCGGAGCGCGCGCCTACTCGCAGGACCGGTTCCTCTATCACCTGATGATCGCGGCCACCGAGGTCTATCCGGAGATCCCCACGGTTCTCCATCTGGATCACGGCAACAGCGTAGCCACCTGCAAAAGCGCGATTGAAATGGGCTTCACCAGCGTGATGATGGATGGCTCGCTGATGGAAGACGGCAAGACCCCCTCCAGCTTCGAATACAACGTCGCGGTAACGCGCGAAGTGGTGGAACTCGCCCACGCCAAGGGCGTCACGGTGGAAGGCGAAATCGGCTGCCTCGGCGGCATCGAAGACGGCCACGGCGCCGGCGGCGATGGCCTCAGCCACCTCACCGACCCCGATCAGGCAGTGGAATTTGTGAAGCAGACCGGCCTGGATGCGCTCGCAATCGCGATCGGCACCAGCCACGGCGCTTACAAGTTCAGCAGCAAGCCCACCGGCGAGACCCTGAAAATGGCGCGCCTGATGGAGATCCACCAGAAGCTGCCCAACGTCCACCTCGTCATGCACGGTTCTTCCAGCGTCCCCAAGGACCTGCAGGACATCATCAACCAGTACGGCGGCAAACTGAAGCCCACCTGGGGCGTCCCGGTCGAAGAGATTCAGCTCGGCATCCAGAACGGCGTGCGCAAGATCAACGTCGACACCGACAACCGTCTCGCCATGACCGGCGCCATCCGCAAGGTATTCGCGGAGAAGCCCGAAGAGTTCGATCTGCGCGGCTACATGAAGCCCGCCCGCGAAGCCATGAAGAAGGTGGTCGCCCTCCGCATGACGCAGTTCGGCCAAGCCGGTCATGCCAAGGACTACACCCCGATTCCGCTCTCTGAGATGGCCGCGCGCTACGCGCACGAAGCCGTCAAAGCGTAATCGTCAGGAATCAAAACGGGCCACGAAGAGATCCGGTTCGGTCTCTTCGTGGCCCGTTTTGCGTTCAGTCAAGCACTACAATCGGTGGACTGCTTGCCTTTTGTTAGACACGCACCGCCGACCGCCCCCGCAGCGCAGGCATTCCTGCCTGCAGCGCCGATATTCGTCTCGGCGGCCTTCCCCCGCGCACAGAAAACCCTTTTCGACACGAATGTCGAGACGGCAGGCAGGAATGCCTGCGCCACGAAGCACTCGAATCTACGCCGACCCGATCGCTATGCACCTTGCGGCTTGCCGCGCCAGGTCCATCGGTGGCCAATTGAGCCTTTACTCTCCTAAAAGCTGATCCGCAACGCCGCCTGCACGAAGCGCGCGGGCCGCGCCGCATTCGGCACCAGGAACGCCGTATTCACCTGGGTCCCGGCCGTATTGAACTGCGCCGTGGAATTGATCCCGCTGAACTGCGTATGGTTGAACGTGTTGTACGTTTCCAGGCGCAGCATCGCCTTCGCCCGCCCCTCGCGGAACGGAATCGTGCGATAGACCGAGAGATCCAGGTTGTTGGTGCCCGGCCCCGTCATGGTGTTCTTGCCCAGGTTGCCGAACTGCGGGTCCGTGCTCGCGACCGACCACGGCGCATTGGCGAGCGTGGCCTGTCCGGCCGGCTCCGGCGGGGGTCCGAAGCGCTGCGCCAGGGGCGCGGTCGGGTTGATCACCTGCAGGCGCGCCGAATCCGAAGCCGTACCGGTCGGCGAATTGATGCCGGTGGTCAGGCTGTAGCCCGGAGTGATGGGAGCACCGGTCAGCAGGCGCACCACGCCGGAGAGTTCCCAGTTATCCGCCACCACGCTCAGCGGCTTGAACCCGGTGATCTTCCCCAGCTTCGGCACGCTGTAGAAGAAGCTCGTGGTGAAGACCTGCCGCCGGTCGAAGCCGGCCGGCCCATAATTGCGCGAGCGCGGATTCAGGAACGGATCCACCGCGCTGCTGTATGAATCCGAGGCATCCAGCGCCTTGCTGTAGGTGTAGGACCCGCTCACATTGACGCCGTGCGAAAGCCGGTGCCGCACCGAGGCCAGCAGCCCGCTGTAGTTCGAATTGTTGGCGAACTCGTAGAGGTACACGTCGCCATAGGGCGAGTAGGGCCGCAGGAAATTCGTCGATAGCGCGCTCGTGTTCTGCGGATTCTTGTTCTGCGGATTCACGTTGAGGAAGTTCGCGCCGGCAGGCACCGCATTGATGTTGCGCTCCCACAGCAGATGCCGTCCCAGACTCCCGGTATAGCCGAGCGAGAAGACATTCGAGCCGATCCGGCGATCGATGCTCACGTTGAAGTTGTAGACCTGCTGCTGGTGCGGCGTGGTCGCCAGCGAATAGACCGTTCCGGTGGGCGCCAGGTAGCCCGACGCAGCCGAGGCGCCGATGTCGCTGAACGTCCCGTAATACGTGGTCGGCGAGTACACAGCCGGCGGATTGCTCGACAGGTTCATCGTCGGGTTGCCCTGGATGCGGTCGAAATACGCTCCGGCGCCGCCGCGAATCGCAGTCTTGCCGTCCTTAAACGGGTCCCACGCGAAACCGAAGCGCGGCCCCACCGCAAGCGGGGCGTTCTGATAGAGCCCGCCGGGCACGCCGTTCTTGCCGCCGATCAACTGCCCGTCCGCGGGATTGCCGACGCCCGGCACAAACAGGCCGATCAGGCCCTGCCCGTAGGTCTTGCCCGTAGTCGGGTCGATCGCCACGTTGGTCCCGTTGACCACACCGGGCCGAAGCAGCACCGGAGCCTGCGCCGGGTTCCAAGCCGCGGGGGAGAACGAAGAGATGAATCCGCGCTCGTCATACTGCGGCGGGTCGTGATAGAAGCGCAGTCCGTAACTGATCGAGAGGTTGGGACGCGCCTTCCAATCGTCCTGCACGAACCACTCGGTATTGGTGAAGAGGTAGCTCGATTGCGGCCGCGAGAGCGCTTCCGTGTAGCTATCGTAATTGCCCAGCAGCGCATTGGCATACGAATTGTTGGCGTCGTTGGGATTGTTGCTATCCGTATTGAAACTGATGTTGCCGCGGATCGGCGGACCGGCGCTCTGGATCTTCTGCGTGTGCTCGAAATAGATCCCCATCTTGAACACATGCGAGCCGTGGATCTTGCTGATGTTGTCGATCACGCTGTAGATCGTGTTCTGGTTGAAGTACGGCGTGCCGTCGCTCATGGAGGGATTGGCGTAATTCTGGATGCTGCTGAAGCTCATGTCGGGAATCATGTTGAGCGGATTCAGCGCCGGGTTGCGCTGCGGAATCAGAATCCCCAGCTTGGTGCGGTCCACCAGTTCCGGATGCTCCGGCGAGTAGTTCAGCGTATTCTGGCTGACGGCGAAACTCGCCTCATTGAAAAGCGTGGGGCTGATGGCGTTGGTGGAGTGGACCGTGCCCAGACGCCCCGGCTGCGTGTACGTGATCGGGCTCATCACGAAGTTCAACGACCCCGCCACCCATCCGGCCGTGCCGCCGCTATAGGGCACATTCTGGTGATCGGCGTTGTTGCTGAGGCTCAGGTACAATTGCCAGTTCTGTTTGGGAGAGAAATCGATGCGAGCCGTTTCCGTACGCCGCGAGTAGGGTTCCGACGCCGCCACATAGTAGTTCCAGTTGAATTTGGTCGCCTGGTTCGGGTCATTGAAATTCGGCAGCGGGAACATGTTCAGAATCGCCTGGCCAATCGGAGTCAGCCGCGACGTGGGAATCACATTACCGGGGAAGGCCTTCTTGCCGTTCAACGGATCGTTCACAGTGATCGCGCTGCCGTTGGTGTTGTAGGATTTCGAAAAATCGCCCAGCCGCTCTAACGGAGTGGGCACCGTCTTTTCATTCACGGAGTACGAAACCACCTGCTGCTGAAACTCCTGATTGAAGAAGAAGAAGAGTTTCTTGCGCAGGGACTTCACTTTCGGCAGCAGCAGCGGTCCGCTCACATAGTAGCTGCCGATGTTGTAGCGGTACTCCTGCCGCGGCCGGCCCGCCTGATTGGAGAAGAAGTTGTTGGCGTTCAGATCTTCGTTCCGGAAATACCATGCCGCCTGCGCGTGGAACTGAGTTCCACCGCCCTTGGTGATTACGTTGATCGAAGAAGGGTTACGGCCATTCTCCGCCGAGTAGGCGGACATCAGCACCTTCACCTCCGCCACCGAATCCATCGAGGGCATGCTGTGCACCGTCG
>CAIRBY010000706.1 GCA_903876865.1 uncultured Acidobacteriia bacterium | reverse complement strand
GCTCGCGCGCAGCAAAATTCCATAACGGGAATTCGCGAGGCGGCAATTCGCTCTCCAAACTTTCGGCGTCCGAAGCCGAACGCGAAACGGTCCGGCCAATTTTGGACTGAGTTTTGCAAGCCGTTCACACCCACTTCCAGAATCTTTCCCCCGCCCGCCCAATCACATGCCGCCGCATCCCGCCAGTCCCCCGCCTCGCCCGTGCCATCCTTCAAGCAGTGGGAGCCTTTCGCGCACAGGAAACCGAAAACCGTAAGCATCCTTACGGTTCGTCCGCCTAACCCGTGCAGCATCAACAAATCGTCCGTAAGCATCCTTACGGTTTCCCGCTTTCGCCCGACCCCGCCCCTTCCCACTCGCTTCTTGTTGACCCCAGTGCAAGGGGCTGATATGCTGAATCGCATAAAATCTGGCGACGTGAATAAATATTCCAAGGTCGCCGGTTGAGGAGTTGGCATGAGAGGTCATGTTTTGGCTGCCCTGGTTTTGGCTGCCCTGGTCCTGGTTCTGACCGCGGCGGGGTTGGCTCAGGAAAATCGCGGCACGATCAGCGGTAGTGTCACGGATGCGAGCGGCGCGGCGGTGGTCAAGGCGAAGATCATCGCGACCGAGGTCAACACGGGCGTGAAGGCTACGGCCACATCGGAATCTTCCGGCGCCTATACCTTTCCTTTACTCTCCTTCGGCGAGTACGAGATCTCCGCGGAGGCGCCCGGGTTCAAGCGCTTCGTGCAGACCGGCATTACCCTGAGCGCGGGCGCGCACCCGGTGATCGATATGCACCTGCAGGTGGGCGCGGTTACCGAATCGGTGGAGGTCCACGCGGACGCGCCGATTCTGGAGACGGCCAACCCGACGGTGGGACAGGTGATCACGGCGGAAGAGGTCGAGAGTTTCCCGGTGAACGGGCGCACGCCGATGATGCTGGCGAACCTGGCGCTGGGTGTGGTCTCGACCTTCGAACCGGGTCCGGTACGGCCGTTCGACAACAGCGCGCCGAATTCGATCAGTATCGGCGGGGCGCCGGCCGCGCGCAACGAGGTGCTGTTGAACGGCGCGCCCAACGCGGGGTTCAGCAACCAGATGGCCTACAGCCCGCCCCAGGACGCGGTGACGGAAGTGCGCACCAACACCTTCCAGATGGACGCGAGCTACGGCCATACGATGGGCGGCACGGTCAATCTGGTGACGAAGAGCGGCACGAATCAATTGCATGCGGTGGCCTACATCTTCAACCAGACCTCGGTGCTGGACGCGAACTCGTTCTTCAACAATGCGAAGGGGACGCCGCGGCCTCCGTATCATCAGAATCAGTATGGGATCAATGGCGGCGGTCCGTTGTTTATCCCGAAGGTCTTCGACGGCCGCAACAAGATTTTCTGGTACATGGCGTGGGAGGGCATGCGGGATTCCGACCCGGCGAACTCGCCGCTCGAAACCGGCAACCCGGAGAATTTCGCGACGGTGCCCACGGCGGCGGAGCGCACGGGCGATTTTTCGGCGCTGCTGAAGACGACGGGAACCAACAATTACCAGATCTACGATCCGGCCACGGGCGTGCTTTCGGGCAGCGCGGTGGCGCGCAGTCCCTTCCCGAATAACGTGATTCCGGCGAGCCGGATCAACCCGATCGCGGCGAAGTATCTGGCTTATTTTCCGCAGCCGAATTCCACCGGCGTGGCCAATGGCAGCGGGTTGCAGAACTTCGTGGTCAACGCGGTGGATAGCGACGGCTACGACAACGAGTTGGGGCGCCTGGACATCAACCTGGGCTCGCGCAACCGCCTTTCTTTCGACGGGCGGCACAATTACCGGGCGCAGAATAAGAACGATTTCTTCGGTACGCCGGCCACCGGGAACTTCCTCTACCGGATCAATCAGGGCTACGGGCTGGACGATGTGTACACGGTAACGCCCACGGTGGTGACCGAGTTGCGCGCGAACTATACGCGCTATCAGGAGCACCACTTCTCCCCGGCCGATACGGTGAATCCGACGAGCCTGGGCTTCCCTTCGTACCTGGCTGCCACCGCGGAGTTCCCGATGATGCCGTTCATCGTGTTCACCAACGCAAGTTCGGCATCGGCGGGCGCGCGCACGAGTTTCGAGCCGCTCGGCTATAACGGCGACGGCACGAATTTTTCCGATAGCTTCCAGTTGTTCGGCAACGTCGTGAAGATTCGCGGCAACCATAGCATCAAGGTGGGCGCAGATGCTCGAATGTATCGCTGGAGCGCGTACACGTTCGGCAATCCCTCCGGCATTTTCACGTTCAATTCCAGTTGGACGAACAATCCGGCGGTGAGCAACACGGCGTCTCCGTTGGGGCAAGACATGGCGGCGTTTCTGCTGGGCATGCCGACGACGGGTGGGATCGACCTGAATTCGCAGAGCACGGTGCAGGGCAAGTATTTCGCGGCGTTCCTGAATGACGACTGGCGCGTCAAACCGAACCTGACCATCAGCCTGGGGCTGCGCTGGGAGAAGGACTATCCCGAAGTGGAGCGCTTCAACCGGGTGGTGAACGGCTTCGACCCGGCGGCAACGAATTCGATTTCGTCCGCGGCAGCTGCGGCGTATGCGGCGAGTCCGAACGCGCTGATCCCGGCGAGCCAGTTCAAGGCGCTGGGAGGACCGACGTTTGCGAGCGCGAACAGCCGCAGCGTCTATCAGACGCAGTCCTCCATCTTCAGCCCGCGCGCGGGCTTTGCGTGGACACCGCATGTGCTGGGGAACAAGACGGTGATCCGGGGCGGTTTCGGTGTGCTGGTGGATCCGATTCAGTTGCCGACGCCGAACCAGCAGGGGTTCAGCCAGACCACCTCGATGTCGGTGACGAACAATAATTACCTGACGCCGACGAGCACACTCTCCGATCCCTTCCCGGGGAACAGCATTCTGCTGCCCTCGGGCTCCAGCAAAGGCGCGAGCACGTTTTTGGGACAGGGCATCAGCTTCTATAATCCGAGCCTGCGCAACCCGTACGCGCTGCGGTGGCAGATGAGCATCCAGAGGCAACTGCCGGGGAGCATGGTGCTGGAGGTGGCGTATATCGGCAACCATGCGGTGCACCTGCTGATCAACCGCCAACTGGATTACGTTCCGGCGCAGTTCCTGAGCCATTCGCTGGTGCGGGACAACGCGACGACGAATCTGTTGTCCGGCGCCGTCACCAATCCCTTCAAGGGGCTGCTGCCGAATACGAGTTCGCTGAACGGGAACACGGTGGCGTTGCGGCAATTGCTGACGCCGTATCCGCAATACCCGGTCCCCACGCCGCCGCAGAGCACGAGCAACGGTGTGGTGATGCAGGGCGCGAACGCGGGCAGTTCCTATTTCGAGAGCCTGAACGTGCGCTTGCAGAAGCGCTTCACCAACGGGCTGACGCTGCTGAATAACTTCATCTGGAACCGGCTGATCGACCGCCTGGCGTATCTGAACGATTCGGATCCGCTGCCGGAGAAACGGCTTTCGGGCGATTCGCGGCCGCTGCGGGAAGTGTTGGCCAGCACCTACAACCTGCCGATCGGGCGCGGGATGAAGGTGAACCTGGCGAATCGCTGGCTGGACTTCCTGGTGGGCGGCTGGCAGTTGAGCGGCATCCTGACGCTGCAAACGGGTCCGGTGCTCAACTGGTCTACCAACGTGATTTATTTCGGCGGACCGTTGAACTTCCAACCGCACCAGCCGAACGGTCTCGCATTCGACGTCACACGCTTCGATACGGTGAGCACGCATCAGCCGGCCGACAGTATCCGCACCTTCGACCTGCAGTTCAACAACCTGCGCCGCGATGCCACCAAGCAACTGGACAGCACGCTGAGCAAGAGCTTCAAGTTCACTGAGAACGGCAAGCGCTATGTGCAGTTTCGCCTGGAGGCGTTCAACCTCACCAACCGGGTGACGTTCGGCGCGCCGCAGCTAAATCCGACCAACGCGGCGTTCGGGCAGATCAGTACGCAGGCGAATACACCACGCAGAGTGGAATCGGGGATCCGGCTGGTCTGGTAAGTTCACAGATACGGCGGCGCGGGCAGACTGGCGCGCTCGAATATCGGCTGGGGATTCATATATAATCCTTGCAACATGGCCGATGGCGCGCAGATGAACGAAACACAACGGCGGCGAAATATCCGCCCGATTGCACCGGATGCGCTGGTGTGGGACGCGGCGGATCCGGCAGGCTCCCTGAAGCGCATCGGGGACGGTGTGGAGGCGGAAGCTGCGACCGCGTACGAGTGGTACTGGCGGCAGAAGCGCGCCAAGCGGATTCCCTCGCAGCTGATTCAATTCAACGCGGTCGCACTCACGGCCATCGCGGGCCTCGCGCCGATCCTGGTGCAGGTGTGGAAGAATTTCCGCGGCGTCACGGTGGTCTCGGATACAGGGCCGATCGCGTCGCTCTGCGTGGGCCTGGCCGCGGCGCTGATGGGGATCGACAAGGCGTTCGGCTTCTCGACGGGGTGGGTGCGCTACGTGATGGCGGCGACCTCGATCACGAAACTGCTGCAGGAGTTCCGCATGGATTGGGTGTCGCTGCATGCGGCCGCCTCCACGCCTCCGACACTGGAAGAACAGACCGCGATGTTGCAGCGGGCCAAGAGCTTCATCGATGCGCTGCAGGGGATTGTGGTGCAGGAGACGAAGGAATGGGTCGCGGAATTCCAGAGCAACATGGCGCAGATGGAGAAGGACATCAAGGGGCAGTTGGAGACGCTCAAGGCGGAGGTGGCGAAGAGCGCGCAGGCGCGCGCGGACGCGGCGAAGCCGGGTGCGATCGAACTGACGGTGGCGAATGCGGCGAAGGTGGATGGGTTCCGCTGCGATGTGACGCTCGAGGGCGGCGCGGCGACGGTGGGGGATACGCTGGCGAACGGGCTGGTGTGGACGCGGATCAACGTGGCGGCGGGGCAGTACAAGGTGACGGTGGCGGCGCAGGCGAAGGGCGCCGCGGTGGCGACATCGGCGATTCTGGAAGTGAAGGCGGGGGAGACGTGTAAGGCGTCGGTGAATTTGCCGCTGGGGTGAGGGGAAAACTGAGGAGCGGGACAGGCCACGAAATACGATGGCCTGTCCTACTCGGGGATCTATTTGGCGGCGGCGGCCTTCATGGCGGCGATGCGTTCCTGCATGTGGCGCGTGAGCGGCGGGACCATGCCGAGGAGGCGCTGGACGAGCATCAACTGGCCGCGGTGGTGCATCTCGTGTTCCTTGGGGGCGATCAGCATTTCGAATCGCGATTTGGCGGGGGGCACCATGCCCTCGGGGTACTGCACGCTCTCGCCGAGGAACTCTTCGGAGAGGCCTTCGAGCGCGGAGGCATACTTCGCGCCTTCGGTTTCGAGCATGGTGAGAATCTCGGCCTTGGTGCGCGGGGTGGCCTCTTCGGCGCCGAGTTTGGCCATGAAGGCGAAGAAATCGAAACCGACCAGCGTGGAGCGGTGCTCTTCCAGGTGCACCTGCTCTTGCAAGCGGGCGCCGAGTGCGATGTGGATGAGGGTTTCGGCCACCGAACGGCACCCGGGCGCGGCGCGGAAGGTGTAGCTTTCCTCGGGAATTTCCTTGGCGATATTGATGGTGTTGGCGCGCACGGTGCGGAACGACGCAGCCATCTCTTTAGGTCCGTAATAAGTCATCGTGATGCATCCTCTGGGTGCTTACTTATTGTAGCTTGCGACTAAAATGCGCCGCGCAGCCACTCGATCTTCGGGGCGCCGCGGTTCTTGGAGGTGCGCGCGTCGGCGAGCACGACGCTGACGATATCGAAGCGCGTTTTCTCCCACGGAATATTGGCACGGCGGGCGTAGTCGCGGGCGGCGGTGTGGAGGCGGAGGCGCTTCTCGGCATCGACTGCGCCTTCGGGCGGGCCGAACTCCTCGCCGGTGCGGGCTTTGACTTCGACGAAGGCGAGCGTAGGGCCATCCCACGCGACCAGATCGAGTTCGCCGCTGCCGGAGAGGGTGCGATAGTTGCGCGCCACTACGGTGCAGCCGTGCGATTGCAGGTAGCGGTGGGCGAGGTCTTCGCCGATGCGGCCGTGATTGTGCGGGTAGCGGCGGCGGCGAATGCGGTCGAGCGTGCGATAGAGCAGGCCTAACATGGCGAGGGTCTCAGATCACGCAGCAGGCTTGGGCGTGGGTTTGAGGACTTCGAATTCGAATTCCATGACCTTACCGCGGATCACGTAACAGAGGTAGTGTTCCCAGAAACGGCGGTATCGCGGGAAGGTGTTGACGAGGTATTGAAAGCCGAGGTAGCGCCAGAAGGCCAGCAGCTTGACGTGCACCGAAAGTTCGCGGAAGCGGCACTTGGAGTAGTAGCCGAAGCCGCCGTGATTTTCGCCGAAGTAGCGGAAGCTGAAGCTGTTGAGATGGCTCTTGTGGGTGGGGTCGCAGAAGGAGCTGAAATCGGTGTAGTGCGGAGTTTCCAGGCGTACGGTGCCGCCATTGCGCACCAGGCGGTGGAACTCCTCCATGGTGCGGATCACGTTGGTGACGTGTTCGATGACATGGATCGCGGTGAGGCGGTCGAAGGAGCTATCGGCGAAGGGATAGGGGAAGTGGTCGAGATCGGCGAGGACGTCGGCGCAGCTGGCGGGATTGTTATCGAGCCCGATGGAGCCGGGCTGTTTGTGAATCCCGCAGCCGACGTCGAGAGTCTTCACGCTTCGGAGATGACCTTTGTCAGGCACCCTTCCAGAGTATCAAGTGCGAAATCACACTGGTCACGGGTAATGACGAGGGGGGGCGAGAGGCGGAGGGTGGAATCTCCGGCGCCGAGGACGAGGAGGCCGCGTTCGAAGGCGAGTTCCTCGATGCGATCGCGCATGGCGGGGGCCTTCTCTTTGGTGGCCTGATCGCGGACGAGTTCGAAGCCGAGCATGAGGCCGAGGCCGCGGACGTCGCCGACGATGGGGAAGCGGGCGGGCCACTCGCGCATGCGGTCCATCAGGTAAGCGCCCATGCGGGCGGCGTTATCGACGAGCCCGCGTTCGAGCAGGGCAATGGTGGCGAGCGCGGCGGCGCAACTGACGGGGTTGCCGCCGAAGGTAGAGGCGTGCGCGCCGGGGGGCCAAGTCATGAGTTCGGCGCGCGCGACGGTGGCGCCGAGCGGCATGCCGCTGGCGATGCCTTTGGCGACGGCGAAGACATCGGGCGTGATCCTGAAATGATCGGCGGCCCACATTTTGCCGGTGCGCCCCATGCCGCTCTGGACTTCGTCGAAGACGAGGAGGATGCCGTTTTCATGGGCGACGCGCGCGAGTTCGTCGTGGAACTTCTGGGGCGGGACGATGTAGCCGCCCTCGCCTTGTACGGGTTCGACGACGATGGCGGCGGTCTCCTGCGCGGGGGATATGGTCTTGAGGAGGGTGTTCTCGATGTGCTGCACGCATTCGACGGCGCAGGTATCGGGCTTCTGTCCGTAGGGGCAGCGGTAGCAGTAGGCGTAGGGCGCGTGGACTACGCCGGGGATGAAGGGGCCGAAGCCGGCGCGCTGCACGGCGCGGCGCGAGGTAAGGGAGAGGGCGCCCATGGTGCGTCCGTGGAAGCTGCCTAGGAAGGCGATGATCTTGTCGCGTCCGGTGGCGTATCGGGCGAGTTTGAGTGCGCCTTCGACGGCTTCGGCGCCGGAGTTGCCGAAGGAGACGCGCCAAGCGGTATCGCCGGGGGCGATGCGGTTGAGGGCTTCGGCGAGAGCGATCAGCTCCTCGTAGTAGAAATCCGTGCCCGACATGTGGATGAGGCGGGCAGCCTGCTGCTGGATCGCTTCGACCACTTTGGGGTGGCAGTGTCCGGCGGCGACCACGGCGATGCCGGCGCTGAAATCGAGGAAGCGGTTGCCATCGACGTCTTCGACCATGGCGCCCTCGCCCTTCTGGGCGACGAGGGGATAGCTGCGGGTGTAGGAAGGCGAGACCACTTGGGCATCGCGGGCGATGGCGGCGCGCGCACGCGGGCCGGGGAGGGGACCGTTCAAATGGGGAAGGTCCATGCGGACGGCTCCCAAATGGATGGGATCCAGAGTCAAACTCATGGCAATTACTCCTGGTGGATATTCAGTTTTGGGAGAGTGGGTTTAGCGCGCCGGTGGGCACGCGCCGCAAGGGTGCGGGGCAGGAGTTAGTCGGCGCCGAAGAGGCCGGGACGAGATTGCGAGGGAGAGTATCCCATGAGCTCAGCGTAGCACGGTGCGTGGTGGAGCAGGGCAAATCAGGCACGGCGAGGAGTTGACAGGCGGAAACGCCTGTCCTACCGTGCGCCTTCATGTCAGTCCACGGGCCGTCTGGCGCACGCGCGGAATCCTGCGCTGAGTCCATTCCAGCACGCAAGAAGCGTTCTCGCCCGGAGCGATGCAATGCGCTTCCCCTCTGCCGGCCGAAGTAGGGTAGGCGGTTCCGCCTGCCAACTCTCTCGGGGTTGCCGGCTTGGCAGGTGGCTAAGTGAGAAGTTCGGAGGACGTAGCCAGGCGGACGCCGGAGGCTTGGAGGTCTGCCAGGACGCGGTCGCTGGTTTCGCGGTTGAGGGTTTCGATGGCGTCGGTGACGATGGTGATGGGCTTGCCGAGCTGGAGTAGGCCTTTGGCGGCGAAGAGGACGCAGATTTCGGTGACGACGCCGTAGACCACATAGGCATCGGCGGCGAGCGTCTCGATCACATGGGGAAGATTGATGGCGGTGAAGGAATCGACGTTCTGCTTTTCGAGGAGGATCTGCTCCGCGCCGGCGAGCGTGAGAGTGCAGTGGCGGTTGGGGACGATGACGCGCTTCTCGAGCAGGGTGGCTTCGGCTTTGTGCTGTCCGGTGGTGCCGGCGATGCAGTGAGGGGGCCAGGATTGGAATTCGGGATCGTCTTCGGAGTGCGCGTCGGTGGTGGAGACCACGGGGATGCCGCAGGCGGCGGCGTACCGGTTGAGGGCGGCGATGGCCGGCACCTTATGCTCCGCGCCGGGGACGTAGAGCGCGCCCGAGGGATAGAGGAAGTCAAGCTGGGTATCGATATCGAAGAAGACGGTTTTCATACGGGCAGGTTATTGCGGGTCTGGCCGATGAGTTCGCGGAGTTCGCGGCTGTGAATCACGGGCCAGGGATCGGCGATTTCTAATTGGCGCATGGCCGGCGGCAGGGCGAGAAGGGAGCGGGCGGCGCGTGCGCGGGAGTTTTCAAGGGTGGGGAGCGGTTCGACGAGTTGTCCGCCGAGGATCACGGGGCGGAGGAGAGCTTCGCCCTTGCCGCATTCGCCGGAGCGGGAGAGCACGTCGCGCGCGGCTTCGCGGAAGAGTTGTTTGGAGCCGGGCAGGGAGGGCTTGCGCTCGCTGTACTTGGCGGTGAAGCGCTTGATGCCGCAGATTTCGACTTCGACGAGTTTGTAGACGGCGCCCATGTGGGGCGCGTCGGCGCTGGTGGCGAGTTGGGTGCCGACGCCGAAGGAATCGATGGGGGCGCCGGCGGAGACGAGGTGGCGGATGCTGTACTCATCGAGATCGCCGCTGACCATAATGCGGGCGTCCTGGCGGCCGGCCTCATCGAGGATGGCGCGGACCTGGCGGGAGAGCGTGTTGAAATCGCCGCTATCGATGCGCACGCCCCACATGGGGCCGCCGAGGGCGGCGGCGTTGCGCGCGCCCTGGAGGGTATCGTAGGTGTCGATCAAGTGGACGGTGGCGGAGCCGAGCACGCGCTGCAATTTGCGGAAGGCTTCGGTTTCGGAGGCGAAGGACATGACCCACGCGTGGGCGGCGGTACCCATCACGGGGATGCCATAGCGGTAGCCGGCGAGGGTGTTGCTGGTGCCGGCGCAGCCGCCGAGATAGGCGGCGCGGGCGCCGAGAGTACCGGCTTCGGGGGTATGGGCGCGGCGGGTGCCGAACTCGACCACGGGGCGGCCCTCGGCGGCGGCGGCGCAGCGCGCGGCTTTGCTCGCGATCAGGGTCTGAAAAGTGATGGCGCTGAGCAGGTAGGTCTCGGGAATCTGGGCTTCGATGAGCGGGGCGCGCAGGGTGAGGGCGGGCTCTCCGGCGAAGAGCGGAGTGCCTTCGGGGACGGCGAAGAGATCGCCGGTGAAGCGAAAGCGGCTGAGGTAATCGAAGAAGGCGGGAGAGGCTCCGGCGAATTGCGGGAGGTCGCGCAGGTAGGAGATTTCTTCGGGGGTGAAGCTGAGGTTGAGCAGGTACTCGACGACCTGGGAGAGGCCCGCCATGAGGGCGAAGTTGCGGTTGGCCGGGAGGCGGCGGAGGGTCAATTCGAACGTGGCAAGTTCACTGGTCTTGCCGGTATCGAAGTACCCGGCGGCCATGGTCAATTCGTAGAGATCGGTGAGTAGGCCGTTCATGAGGTACTCGAAACTCAGGGCGGAAAGAGTTGGCAGGCGGACCCGCCTGCCCTGCCTGACTACTTCTTCTTGGGCTGGTCGCTCTTGGGTTGCTCCGGGGCCGCTTCCTTTACGTCGGCAGCTGCCTTTTGCAGGTCCTCGACTACTTTGGCTTCCAGTTCATAGATGCTGGGTTCGCCGTCACGCTGCGCGAAATATTGGGCGCCTTGTTTGGAAACGACCACTTTTTCGACGCGCTTGCCGGAATTGGAGGTGACGGTGGCTTCGAAAATGAGCTGTCCACTACCTTTTTCGGAGAACTTGGAAGCGGCCATGTCGCGGAGTTTATCGATCAGGGTCTGGACGCTGGCGTTGTCCATGGTCTTGGCGCCGCTGGTCCATTTGTCGCCGTTCTTGGTATAGGTTGCGCCCTTGAGTTCGACTTTGCCGGGATCGCTGAAGCCGAAATCGAAGAGCTTCTTGTTACGGAAATCGTCGGCGGATTTTTCGAGCGCGTCGGCTAGATCGGCGTTGGTTTTGTAGATGCCCGCGATGGCGGAACTTTTGGCGAAGACGTTCTTGTCCTTGTCGCGGCGGACTTCGAGGGTCTGGGTGCCGCCGGCATCGGTGAGGGTGACGCTGGCGACTTTGACCGCGGCGACGTACTGCTTGGCGGCGTCCTCCGCGGAGAGGTCCATCTTGGCGTCTTTGAGCTTGGTGACGATGCCATCGACGGCTGTGCCATCTGCGCGGAGGGGGCGCGGTTTGACGATCTGCCACTCGTTCTGGCCGGTCTTGCCGAATTCGATCGTGGGACCCTTGGCGGTCAGTTCGAGGCGGGAGAGTTTGTCGGAATCGAAGGTGAGGAGGCGCTTGTCGCGGAGATCGTCAGGGCGCTTATCGAGGCTGGTCTTGACGGTGGCGGCGAG
>CAIRBY010000705.1 GCA_903876865.1 uncultured Acidobacteriia bacterium | reverse complement strand
TCCGAGTGCCGCACGCTGGCACAGGGAGAATCAGAATATCGTCCTGCTGGAAACAGACGCGTGGAAGGACTGGCGGCTGGAACGCTTTCCCGAATTCCTCCGCAACCGCTTCCCGGCGGCGGCGGCGCTCCCGTTGCTGGATGGTGGTCAGATCGTGGGTATCGCGAATATCTGCCGCGCCCTGCCGGTTGCCTACAATCTGCGCGAAATCGCCTTTCTGCGCAGCCTGAGCCTTCCACTGGGCGCGCTGATTTCCCACTCCGATGAGCGCCGCAAACTGGAAAGTGAAGTAGAGGAACTCTCCCGCAAACTGGCCGACCGGAAGCTGCTGGACCGTGCCAAGGGCCTGCTGCAGGCGCGCCACCAGTGGACCGAAGAGGAAGCCTATCTGCACCTGCGGCGCACCAGCCGCCAGCGGCGCCTCCCCATGCGCGAGGTAGCCCAGGAAGTGATCCAGAGCCCATCGCCACTGCGCGGGGAAGGGAGCCTCGCATGACCCGGCAAGCCTTCCTGCTGGCGCTGCCCGAAGCCATGCTCGCCCGCCAACTCGCCGGCACGGGGAGTTCCAGCAGCGCGCCCAAGTTGTTGATCGTGGCGGCGCATCCCGACGATGAATACGCGTTCGCCGCCACCACCTATCGCCTCACCCGCGAACTGGGCTGGACCACCGATCACGTGGTGGTCACCAACGGCGAGGCCGGCTACCGCTACTCCGCGCTGGCGGAGGCCCTTTATGGCGTCACTCTCACCCGCGAAGGCGAAGGGCGCTCGCGCCTGCCCGCGATTCGTAAGCGCGAAACCCTGAACGCGGGAAAAGTGCTGGGCATCCGCCGCCACTACTTTCTGGGCCAGAGGGATTCGGGCTTCAACACAGATGCCGCCGGCGCCTCACCGCCAATTGGGATCGCGCCCGCATGGTCAGCTTCCTGACCGCCCTGCTGCACCGGGAGCGGTACGACGCGATCTTCACCCTGCTGCCGACCTCGCAGACCCACGCCCACCATCGCGCCGCCACATTGCTGGCGGTGGAAGCCGCCGCGAGCCTACCCGAGGAGCAGCGCCCTCTCATCTTCGCCGCCGATCCCTGTGCCAGCGGCGCGCCCAGCGCCGGCCACACACCGCTCGCCGGGGAACCGCTTGCCCGCACCGTGAGCGAGCACCCGGTCTTCAGCTTCGACCGCGCCACCAGCTTCGGCTATCGCAACGCGCTCAACTACCAGATCGTTGTGAACTGGGTCATCGCGGAGCACAAATCCCAGGGACTTTTCCAGACTGATTCCGGCAAGGACCGGCTGGAGCAATTCTGGCTATTTGAGGCCAGCGGCAGCAACGCACTTTCGCGTGCGCACCGTTTTGCGGCGGAATTGCAGCCGGCCGCGGAATCGCTTGCGGCCGCCGGTTAACCCCATCACTTTCCGAAACGAGATTCAGGAGACATCTATGTTCAGCACCAGGATCATTACGACATCGCTTCTCTTCGCCGCAGCCGCGGCCGCCCAAACGCTCACCGGCACCTGGGATTGCACCGTCACCGTCGGCGCCAATCAGATTCCCTTCCGCATGGAATTCACTTCCAGCGGGAACACAGTCCAGGGCAACTTCTTCAATGGCGACGAGCGCGTGCCCTCCACCGGCGGGCAACTGCAGGATGGCGCGCTCCGCCTGGCCTTCGCGCAGTACGGGAGCAGCCTGGAAGCCAAACTCTCCGCGGACGGACTCGACGGACGCTACGGCAAGGAATCGCGCTGGTACGAATTCCACGCGCATCCGGCCGTGACTGCACGAGCGACCACGGAC
>CAIRBY010000704.1 GCA_903876865.1 uncultured Acidobacteriia bacterium | reverse complement strand
GACGGTGACGACACGAGTTTCCTGCAGCGGCTCGGCGTGAGTCACGGGGAGGGGCGTTTGCAGGGATTCGGCGGGCAGCAACTCCAGCGGCACGGCGTACCAGCTCAGGACCTCCTCGTATTCGAGGCGGTAGATGGAGCAAAGGGTGTAAATCCGGTAGATGGTGGGCACGATGCCCTTGTTTTCGATATCGGCCAGGCGGCTGAGGGCGATTGCGAACTCGACGTTACCACGGCGGGCGGCAATCTGCTGGCTGGATTTCGCCACATCGCGGTAGGTCAGATTCCAGCGCTCGCGAGCGTGTTTGAGCTTCTCGCCGGGCTTCTCGACCGGCTTGGCGGCCGGACCCTCTTTGATACGAGCCATGATACGAGCCATGATATGATCCCGCTTGGTACCTTTCGCTTGGCAGATTATAGCTGGCATCGCCGATGCCGGACAAGCGAAAAATGAGTTTTTTGTTCTGATTCCGGAACAGGGAAGAAAATGTCATCTAAAGTAATCGTTGGGATTTCGGGCGCTAGTGGTGTGATCTATGGGGTTCGGCTGCTGGAGCGGTTGCGTGCGCACGGCGGGGTGGAGGTTCATCTTATCCTGACCCGATCCGGGGAAAAAACCCTATTCCTCGAAACAGGGAAGTCCGCAGCGGACGTGAAATCCCTAGCGGATTTTTCCTACCCACTGGAGGATATTGCCTGCCGGCTGGCGAGCGGATCTTTCCGTACGGACGCGATGGTCGTGGCTCCGTGCTCGATCCACACCATGTCCGCGATCGCGGGAGGCATCAGTTCCAACCTGCTGGTCCGAGCCGCCGACGTTACCTTAAAGGAACGCCGCAAACTGATTCTGATGGTGCGCGAGAGCCCCTTCCATCTGGGACATCTGAGAAACATGACCGCTTTAGCCGAAATGGGTGCGATCATCGCCCCGCCGATCCCCGGGTTCTATCATCACCCGCAGAGCGTAATGGATGTGGTGGACCATAGTGTGGACCGCGTACTGGACCTGATGGGGTTGCCGGACCCGCTGGTCCGCCGCTGGGACGGGGTGGAGCGATGAGCGCCCGGCGTCCCGTGATTGCCTTCCAGGGCGAACGCGGCGCGTTCAGCCAGGAGGCGACGCGTAAACTCTGTGGGCCAGATGTGGAAGTGCTCCCGTGCGTGCGCTTCGAGGAGCTATTCCAGAATCTGAAGGCGGGGCGCGCGGCCGGGGCCGTGGTGCCGATCGAGAACACGCTGGCCGGCAGCGTACACGAGAACTACGACCACCTGGTGAATTTCGAATTGCCGATCGTGGCGGAGACCAGCGTACGGATCGTGCACAACCTGATTGCGCCGAAGGGCGTGAAGTTCTCCCAGATCAAGCGCGCCTTCTCGCATCCGGTGGCGTTGAATCAGTGCCTGGATTTCTTTGCCGCCAACCCGCAGATCGAGCGGATTCCGTTTTACGACACGGCGGGCAGCGTGAAGATGGTGACGGAAGAGGGGTTGCAGGACGCGGCGGGCATCGCCAGTTCGGTGGCGGCGGAGATTTACGGGGCGCACATTCTGCGGCGGTCGATCGAGAGCGACCGGCAGAACTTCACGCGCTTTTTTCTGCTGCGCACGCCGGAGTACGCGCGCAAGCATCCGGTGCGGGTGGCAGAGGGAACACAGTGGAAGACGTCGCTGGTCTTCAGCACGCGGAACATTCCGGGGGCTTTGTTTCGGGCGCTGAGCGCGTTCGCGCTGCGCGACCTGAACCTGATGAAGATCGAATCGCGTCCGCTGCGGGGTAAGCCCTGGGAGTACCTCTTCTATCTGGATTTCCTGGGGCGGGCGGATTCGGAAGTGGCGCAGAATGCCCTCAACCACCTGCGCGAGATCGCGGACTTCCTGCGGATTCTAGGCTGCTACCCGAAGGGCGCGTAGGGAGCGGGGAAATTCTGTTGAGCAATCGGCCGGCCTGAAGCCACCTTAGAATTATCGGACCGTCCTCCAGGCTGTGTGTCCATGAGTCGTGGTGGGGCAGGCGGTTTCGCCTGCCGGCCCCGCTGCCATGCCGGAGTACCGTAGGCGATTGCCGCATTTCCACCGCGAAGACGAGTACCTGTTCCTGACCTGGCGCCTCTAGGGATCGCTGGCGGCGAGACGGGAGGCGACTCCGAACACCACTGCCGGCCACGCCTTCGTGGCCGCCGATAGGGAATTGCATCGCGGTGTTTCCGGGCCGTTATGGCTTGGCGACACCGGGGTTGCCGGTTTGGTAGCGGCGACGATCGTCGCCGGCGAGCGGGAGCGTGGGTATTACGAACTCTGTGCGTGGGTTGTAATGCCCAATCACGTACATCTCATGATTCTCCTTAAGCACGGAGTGCCCCAGATCACACGCTGGCTCAAAGGCTCCACCGCGCGCAGGGCGAACCAACTGCTCGGGCGCACGGGATTACGATTCTGGCAGGACGAATCGTACGATCACTGGGTACGGAACCGGCTAGAGTTCGGCCGGATCATGGGGTATATCGAAGACCACCCGGTTGCTGCCGGACTGGTTGATTCGCCGGATCTCTGGCCTTGGTCGAGCGCGAAGCGGCAGGCGGAACCGCCTGCCCCACCAAGGCCTACTGAACAGGAATCAATATCTCGCGCCGGGCTATTGCACGGGGAGGGTGGCGGCCTGGGTGGTGGCGCCGCCGATGGTTACGGAGATGGGCACGCTGCCGGTGGCGATTCCCGAGGGCACGGTGCAGTTGATCTGGTAGAGGCCGGGGAAGCCGGGAGCCATGCCGCTGAACAGCACCGTGGCATTCTGTCCGCCGATGGTCACGGTGGGCGTGTTCTTGGTGGGGGTGAGCGTGGTCAGGGAAGCG
>CAIRBY010000703.1 GCA_903876865.1 uncultured Acidobacteriia bacterium | reverse complement strand
GGCGATGGCGCGGCCGAAGGCAATGCTTTGCTGACCCGGTCCGAATACAGGAAGCCTTATGTTGTCTGAGCCCGCAATTCTCACCACCACGGTAGGCAGCTATCCGGTGCCGGATTGGCTGCCCGCGCTGCCGAGCGAGCAGGCGCGCACGGACGCAACGCGGGTCGTCATCGACACGCAGCGGCAGGCGCGGATCGATCTGCCCACCGACGGCGAACTCTACCGCTTCGACGTGAATCATCCCGACACCAACGGGATGATCGAGTATTTCATCCGGCCCATGTCCGGTATGCGCTGCGACGTGGGGCGGAGCGATCACGAGGCGTTCGCGAAGACGCAGGCGATGAAATTCCGCCGCAAGGCCGCCGGTGTGGTGGAAGGCCCGCTCGGCGAGGGGTCGCTCGATCTGCTGGCCGATTGCGAACTCGCGGCCGGCGTGGCGGGCGGACCCTTCAAGTTCACCATCACCAGTCCCTATATGCTGGCGCGCACGCTGCTGGATCACCACTACCCCACTTTCGCCGCGCGCGTCATGGCGCTGGCCGAAGTGCTGGCGGGGCAGGTGCGCGATCTACCTTGCGAATGCCTGCAGGTGGATGAAGCCAATCTCCCCGGCAATCCCGCCGATGGTCCCCTGGCCGCCGCCGCGATCAATTGCGTGCTCAATGCCTTCACCGGCCGGCGCGCCGTGCATCTCTGCTTCGGCAACTATGGCGGGCAGACGATTCAGGCGGGTGAGTGGAAGGCGCTGATCGCGTTCATGAACGAACTGCACGTGGATCACGTGGTGTTGGAGATGGCGCGGCGTCCGCTGGCAGATCTGGAGGCGTTGAAAGATCTGGACCCGCGCATCGGCATCGGCCTTGGCGTGGTGGATGTGAAGGTCAACGCGATCGAATCGGCGAGCCAGATCGCGCGCTCGATCGAGACTGCCGCCGCGGTGCTCGGTCCCGGGCGCGTGCAGTGGGTCCATCCCGATTGCGGCTTGTGGATGCTCAAACGCTCCATCGCCGACCGCAAGATCGCATCGCTGGCACGCGGCAGGGACCTGTACCTGGGCACCAAGTGAAAGTAGGGCAGGCGTTTCCGCCTGCCAACTGTTCGCGTGCGCCGGCTTGGCAGGCGGAAGCGCCTGCCCTACAATCTGCATGGTGGGTAGGAGTTTCTAATGCGCCAGATCACGTTCGGCCCCGAGATCAATCACCCGACCTACTTTCTGCAATCCTCTTTCTTCCCCGGCGATGGCGAGATGTTCTTCACCAGCTATCGCACGGGGGAAGCGCAGTTGTTCGAACTATCGCTGGCCACCGGCGAGTGCCGGCAGTTGACCCATGGCGCGGCCATCCACCCGTACTCCGCGGCGCTGCATCCCGATGGGCGCACGCTCGTCGTCACGCGTGGCGGCGAATTGTGGGCCGTGCCCCGAAGTGGCGGTGACGAGCGGCGAATCTTCCGCTTTGAGGGCGCCCAGTTGGGCGAATGCTCGATCAGTAGTGATGGCGAGTGGCTCACGGCGGCGTTTGCGCGCGGGCCGAATCGCGGGCTGATCGTCTCGCGCTTCGATGGCGCCGAATCCCGCGTGATCGAGTTCGGCCGCACCGTGATTCACCCGCAGTTTCACCCGCTGGAGCCGGAGTGGATCGAGTTCTCCGGCGACCCCGCCCCGCGAATGCACCGCGTGCGGCGCGATGGCACTGGTCTGGAGTGCCTCTACCAGCACGGCAACGACGAGTTCATCGTGCACGAGACGTTTCTAGGCGCGACCGGCGACCTGGTCTTCACGGTGTGGCCGCGCGCTCTCTGCGTAATGGATTGGACCACGCGCGCGATCCGCACCATCACGGAGTACAACGCCTGGCACATCGCTCCGGACCGCGCGGGGCGGCGCATTCTCTGCGACACCAATCATCCCGATGAAGGGCTGCAGATCATCGACGTGGCCTCCGGTGCGCGGCGTCCGTTATGCCTGAGCGGCTCGAGCAATCAGGGCACGCAATGGCGCAAGTCCCGCTACGCCCTCGGGGAGGATTTCGCGGCGGCGCGCAATACGCTGAGCTGGATGGAGAATGCCGTGGATACCGTTTACGGCCCGCAGCACACGCACCCGCACCCGAGTTGGAGCAACAGCGAGCGCATGGTGGCCTTTGCCAGCGACCGCACCGGCACCACGCAGGTCTATCTGGAGGACGTGGAGTAGGCGCGCGGCGAAAAGTAGACCACCAGCGGCTCCGTCATCCGCACCGCCGGCTGCCATCCGGCCTCGATCATATCTTTCAGAAACCGGTCGGTGGGATAGAGGGCGGCGAGTTCGTTGCCGTGCCGCTTCATGCCCTCCAGATTCCAGCAGACATCGCCCATGAAACGGCAGAAGTAAGTGCCACTGTCGCCGGCGTACGTAATGTATAGCGCCGGACGCTTCGAATAATACGCGAGTGCCGTGGCATGCGCGAAGTTGGCGACGATGGCTGTCTTACCCTCCCTGGCGAGCGTCTCCTCCGCCCAGAGTCCCTGCCGGGTGGCGAGTTGCTGGGAGCCGCCGCTGCTGGGCTCGAGCGTCTCCGGATTGCGCGCGTTGGACACTTGCTTTCCGATCGCGAGCCCGGCCACGCACACCAGCAGTGCCGCCGATGCCTTCTGCGGCAGGTAGCGCGAGGCGAGGCAGACGAAGGCCACGCTGATGCCGGGAATCGCGGTGATCAGGTAGCGTGGGTAAAAGGAATGCGTCACCGCTTCGGCCACCGCGAAGCCCGCCAGCGGGATGGCCAGAAACATCCAACACAGCCGTTCTCCCTCTTCCACGGGTTTCGCTGCGGTGCGAAACAGGCAGGCCAGAATCGCGAAGACCGCGAGCACGAAGGGGCCTGCGGGGTAGAGCTTCGCGTACACGTCCGTCAGAGCGGCGAGCGTCGGCGGGGCCACAGCCGGCGCGCCGAATTGCCGCATCCCGATCATCTGCTGGATGCAGAGAACCAGCGCGCACAACATTCCGGCGATCCCTGCGGCGAGTTTGAGCGGCGGGCGCTGCCCGGTCCGCCACCGGGAGACCGTCCAGAGAGCGAAGGGCACGAGCGCGAGCACAGCGTAGAAGTGCATGCTCACGTCGAGAAAAATCAGGGCGCCGAATGCCCCTGCGGCTCGTTTGCTGTCCGCCGCGGTGTGCAGCCAGAGCCAGAGCGCGAGCGAAGTAAACAGCACCACGAGCGCATATGCCCGGCCCTCGTAGCCGAATGGCAGAGCGAAGGAAAGGCAGAGCACACACATCGCCAGCAGGCCGTGCAAGCCATCCAGCAGACGCCGGGCGCAATCGAAAATGACCAGCAATGCGACCGTGACTGCCAGCGCCGAGAGCAGGCGCACCGCGAATTCGTCCTGTCCGGTGAGCTGGTAAAACAGCCTGACCAGGAGCAGATACGCGGTTGGCGCCGAGTCCGCACGGAAGCTGTTCTGCACCTGCCAGAGAGTGGCAAGGTCCGGCAGTTGGATGATCTTGAGAGTGCAGAGTTCGTCGAACCAGAACAGGCGCCGGCTGGAGATATGAATGTTGGTGACCAGGAAAAACAGCGCCAACAATACGGCGCTCAACCGGCTTGTCCTCGCGTTCATAAGCTCGACCCGCTCAGGAAAGAGAATCATCGGGTAGTTGCCCGATGTCGTCCAACCGGAGAATAACACGCGCCGCGACGAGCCAGACGCCTGTCGGCACTGTCGGGGGAACGGGCAGGCGGCCTCGCTCTCAGCCGCCGCCGTTTTTGCCGTTACAGTAGAAATATGAGCGATTCCTTTCCACCCACCGGCCGCACGCAGGTGCGGCGCATTCCCAATCGCGGCGTGTATGACAAGGCGGAGGTCTACGCGATTCTGGACGAAGGCTACGTCTGCCACGTGGGCTTCGCGGTGGAGGGGCAGCCGTACGTGATCCCCACGGGCTACGCGCGGCAGGATGACCGCCTGCTGATCCACGGCTCCGCCGCCAGTCGCATGATGCGCGAGATGAGCGCGGGCATCGAAGTCTGTGTCACCGTCACGCTGGTGGATGGCTTCGTGCTTTCGCGCTCAGCCTTCCATCACTCCATGAACTACCGCAGCGTGGTGATGTTGGGGCGGGCGCGCCTGTTGGAATCGGAAGCAGAAAAGATGGCGGCATTGGAAGCGTTCACCAACCACATCGTGCCCGGAAGGTGGCAGGAAGTGCGCCCGCCTTCCGAGCAGGAATTGAAAGGGACCACCGTGTTGGAACTGCCGCTCACCGAAGTCTCCGCCAAGGTCCGCAACGGGCCCCCGGTGGAGGACGAAGGCGATCTCACGCGTCCCACGTGGGCGGGTGTAGTGCCGCTGCGCTCGCAGCTGGGCACGCCGCAGCCGATGGAAAATCTGGTGGAAGGCGTGGCCGAACTCGATCTCGCCCGCTTCACGCGCTTCCGGTAGCGACCGCAAGTCCCCCTGATTTTTCGCGACATGATTTTTCGCCACCATTCCATGACGCTGCTCCACCTGTTATTCTCTTAGAGCCCATGTCCGACCCCAAGAATCCTCTGGACCGCCTCGACCGGCAGGAACTGCTCTGGTTGACCGGCATTCTGAAAGATGCCTGCCGCGAACGGCTGGAGAAGAATCTGGTGAGCCAGGCGTTTGAAGAGCGGCTTTACCAGCGCGGTCCGGTGCAGGGGCGGCTCGATCCGCGTCCCTTCCTCAAGATCTGGGAACCGCGCTACCGCAAGTTCCAGGAGGTCGCCAACCTGCTGCACGCGCAGTTGGAAGGCGAGGCGGCGGCAGCGGCGGCGGAAAGCCTGCGCGAGCAGTTTGCCGCCGTACCCAACGTGGAGCGCCACGGCCCGGCATCCTCTCAAGTTATGATTGAGAAGAATGCCGCGAATCCTCGACGGAAATCGCGTACGCGATGACATCAAAGAAGAACTGAAGCCGCGCATCCAGGCGCTCTCGGCCTCCGGGCGTCCCCCTGGATTGGCCGTGGTGCTGGTAGGCCACAACCCGGCTTCGGAAATCTACGTACGCAGCAAAATCAAGACCTGCCACGACCTGGGCATCTACTCGGAATCGATCGCGCCTCCCGATTCCATCACCACTGAGGAACTGCTCGGCATCGTGGAGCAACTCAATGCGCGCGAGGATATCGATGGCATCCTCGTGCAGTTGCCGCTGCCGGCCCACGTGGATACCAAACGCATCCTGTTGGCGATCCATCCCGCGAAAGACGTGGATGGTTTCCATCCCTACAATGTGGGCGCGCTCGTGGCCGGATTGCCCGCGCCGCGCGCCTGCACCCCCGCCGGTATCATCGAACTGCTCAAGCGCTCCGCCATTCCCATCGCCGGGAAGCGCGCGGTGGTGGTGGGCCGGAGCGATATCGTGGGCAAGCCCGTGGCCATGCTGCTGCTGCACGAGCACGCCACGGTGACCATCTGCCATTCCAAGACTCCCGATCTGCCCGGCGTCTGCCGCGGCGCGGAGATTCTGGTGGCCGCCATCGGCCGCCCCGCCATGATCACCGCCGACTTCATTCAGCCCGGCGCCACCGTGATCGATGTGGGTACCAACCACATCAAAGATCGCGCCGAGGCGGCCCGCATCTTCCGCAACTCGCCGGAAAAACTCGCGTCCTTCGATAAGCGCGGCAGCCTGCTGGTGGGTGATGTGGATCCCGTAGACGTCGTGGAGCGCGCCGGAGCCTACACGCCCGTCCCCGGCGGCGTGGGGCCGCTCACCATCGCCATGCTGATGGTGAATACCGTGGCTGCGGCGGAGCAGCGCCGCGGCGGAGTTTGAAGGCGGCGGAGTTTGAAGGCGGCGGAGTTTGAACAGTGGTGGAGTTTGAAGAGTGGTGGAGCTTGAAGGCGACGTATGCTGAAAGTAGGATTAACCGGGGGGATCGCGTGCGGAAAGTCCTTCGTCGGCGAAGCGCTCCAGAGCTTCGGCTGCCTGTTGATTCAGGCCGATGAGTTAGGCCACGCGGTTTTGCGCCGTGGCGGTGAAGCGTATGCGGAGGTGGTAAGGGAGTTCGGCGGCGCGATCCTCGCCGAAGATGGCGAGATCGACCGGCGGCAATTGGCCGCGCTCGTCTTTGGGAATCCGGAACGGTTGGAGCGCTTGAACGCGCTCGTGCATCCGGCCGTGATCCGCCGGGAAGAGGAAGAGGTTGCGGGCTACGCGGAGAGCGACCCACAGGGAATCGCGGTGGTGGAAGCGGCGATCCTGATTGAGACGGGGAGTTACAAGCGGTTTGACCGGCTGATTCTGGTAACCTGCACGGAAGAGCAGCAGGTGGAACGCGCGATGCGGCGCGAGGGTGCGTCGGAAAGCGATGTGCGCGCCCGCATCAGCCGCCAGATGCCGCTGGCGGAGAAACGAAAGTACGCGGATTTCGTCATTGATACATCGGGCGAAAAGCAGGATACACTGCGCCAGACCCGGGAAGTCTACGAAGTGCTAAAGCAGTACGCCGTACGGAGAGTGGAATCATGAGAGTGTTGCGAACGTTTTTGCTGGCCGCGCTGATGGCGGCAGGGTTTGTTTACGTCACGGGTGTGGCGCAGTGGGATGTCGGCAAGGTGCTGCGCCCAGTGAGCAGCGCCGGGCGAATGTGGACTGAACCCGCGTCGGCGGCCTCCGCCGGTTTTTCCGCGGATGAACAAAACAATATCGATATCTATAAGACCACCCGCGACGCCACGGTGTTTATTACGTCCACCGTCTATGCCCGGAGTTTCTTCGGCGTATTTCCGGAAAAGGGCACCGGCACCGGATTTGTAATCAGCCCGGATGGAAAAATTCTCACCAATAATCACGTCACCGGCGGTAGCAAGGAACTCACGGTCACGCTCTCCGATAAGAAAATCTACAAAGCGCGCATGCTGGGCTACGACAAGAAGAACGATATCGCGTTGATTAAAATCGATGTCGATCGCAAACTGCCGACCCTGCGCCTGGGCGATAGCGATCACCTCGTGGTGGGCCAGAAGGTGCTCGCGATCGGCAACCCCTTCCAGTTCGAAGGTACGCTGACCACCGGCATCGTGAGTTCGCTCGACCGCACCATTGAAACCGAGGAGCGCAAATTGGATGGCATGATCCAGACCGATGCCGCCATCAACCCCGGCAACAGCGGCGGACCGCTGCTCGATTCGCATGGCAACGTGATCGGCATCAACACCGCGATCTACGGCTCACAGGGCAGCGTCGGCATCGGCTTCGCTCTGCCGATCTCGCGCGCCAAGGCGATGCTTGAAGACTACCAGACGCGCGGCAAGGTCTCCCGCCCGTCGCTTGGTGTGAGCACCGTGCACATTGCCGGCGATCTGGCGGAGATGTTGAAACTGCCTGCTTCCGGTGGCCTGCTGATTCAGCAGGTGGAACGTGGTTCCGCCGCCGAGGCCGCGGGCCTGCAGGGCGCCACGCGCGTAGTGATCGTAGGCAACTACCAACTGGGAATCGGTGGTGACTTGATCATCGCCGCGGACGGTCAGCCGATCGACGATAAAGAGGGCATCAAACGGCTGATGGATAAGAAGCACGGCGGCGACATCATGGAATTCACGATCTCTCGCAACGGGCGTACGGAAAAAGTCAAAGTGAAGTTGGGCGAGGAACCACAACAGTTCTGAATTCTGTGGACCGGGGCGCGCCCGTAGCCCGCTCCGGTTCCGCGGCAGCGATGCGCCGGCGTCAGGATGCGACTGCGGAGGTGTTGGGTGGGGCGGTCTGCGTCTTGTTCTTGCTACCGGGCGGACGGCCCCGGCGTTTCACTACCGGCGTCTCCGATGCCATCCATGTGGGGGGACGCCCGCGTTTCGTTCCGCGGCCGCGAGCCAGCCGTTCCAGACTGAGAATCGCTTCTTCAATCTGCTCGCGCTCCGCCTTTAATTCAGCGAGAATCTTACTGACATCCATTCCGTTGGGCCTTCCTGGCCGGTGTAACGCTGACAATCGTCAAACCGGTTCTTGCAAGGAATCTTACTAGTGATTCCATTATACTCCCCGATTTTCGCCCCGATCTATTAGATTAGCAAGGCCCTGATGGTGGCATTAGTAATGAAAAATATGCGGAAAAGTACCGAGAGTTCCTGGTAAATTCGCCGCGCTGCCAGGCTATTTCAGCGCGGCCTGCCTTTTCCAATACGCGTAAAACGGCACGCCGGCCAGGATCAAACCGATTCCCATGGCGGATTCCCGGGGCCGCTCCACTGCCGTGGTCACCAGCAGAATGCCCGCGCCGAGAATGAAAAGTACCGGTACGACGGGGTATCCCAGCGTGCGGTAGGGGCGCAATAAATTGGGCTGTTTCTTCCGCAACACCAGTACCGCCGCAGCCGTCATTCCGTACAATATCCAACTTGCGAAAATCACCAGATTGAATAGGTCGTCGTATTTACCGGAGAGCACCAGCAGGCAGGACCACAAACTTAGTACGATGATCGACACGCTGGGCGTGTGGTGGACGGGGTGGACGCGCGCCACCGAAGAGAAGAACAGGCCGTCGCGCGCCGCCGCGTAGGGCACGCGCGCGCCGGAGAGGATCGACCCGTTGAGCGCCGCGAAAATGCTGATCATGGCGGCGATGGAGACGGCGGAAGCCCCCGGATCGTGGAAAATCTTGCGCATCATTTCCGCCGCCACGCGCGTGCTGCCCGCCACTTCCGTGGGCGACATCACATGGAAATACGCCGCGTTCGCCAGCATATAAATCGCGACCACACACAGGGTTCCGCCAATTAATGCGCGCGGCAGGTTCTTTTGCGGGTCTTTGATTTCCGAAGAGACCATGCTGACGTTGTTCCAGCCGTCATATGCCCACAATGCCGCCACCAGCGCGGCAATAAACCCGGAAAAGGTCAAGGGCGCCACGGCCGCGGTATCCGGGGCATGGGCATGTCCGAATAAGAATCCGGCCAGAATAATCGCCCCAATTAAGGCGACCTTGATCACCGTTACCGCGACCTGTACGTTCCCGCCCACCTTGACGCCGAAGTAGTTCAGCCATCCCAGGCAGAGAATCAGGACAATCGCGAATAATTGTCCGTATTGGATTTCCAAGGGGCCGCCGTTGGGGCCGATCGGCAAAGGCACGGTATAGAACACGCCTTTCAACGGTTCGAAGAAGATCGTGAGATACAGAAAGAAGCCGGTCGCGAGCGTCGCGATGGAACCGCTCTTGGCCACCCACATCTGCGTCCAGCTGTACAGAAAGCCCCAGATGGGTCCGTAGGCTTCGCGCAGAAACGCGTACTCGCCGCCCGCTTCCGGCAGCGCCGCCGCCAGTTCGGCGTAACTGAGCGCCCCGGCCAGGGAAAGCAGTCCGCCGGCGATCCACACGGCAAAGACCGCCTCCACGCTGCCCACGCGCTGGATCATTGTCTTCGGCACCAGGAAGATGCCGCTGCCGATGACGGTGCCGACCACGATCGATGCCGCGGCCCAGGGGCCCAGTACTCGCTTCAGTTCCGTGCGGGGTGCGTTGTCCATGTGCGGAGGTTATTCCTTCGAATTGGCTTGCAGAGTCGTCTCTAACGGCGGCAACGGAGCCGGGCCCTGGAACAGTGAGGCAGCGAGGCCTACGCCGAATGTGGTGCAGGTGCCGATGAGTACGTACCACGTCCAGGCGATTGGCGTGGTGAAGTGGATCGCAATCACAATGCCCAAGCCGGCGATGACTCCGGTGATGGCCGCCGTCTCGCGCGGCTTCTTCGTCAGCACGCCGAGCAGGAAGACGCCCAGCAGCGCGCCCATCGGTATCGAACCGATCGTCAGCCCGACCTCGAGTACGGATTTGGAGCGGCGCGCGGCAATCGCAATCGCGAGCAGCAACAGGCCCCAGCCGATGGTGGCGAAGCGCGCCAGTTTCAGCGCCGCTGCGTCACTCACGGATTTGGCGCGCGCGCGATAGAAATCCACCACCGTGGTGGAGGCGAGCGAATTCAGCGCCGCGCTCAAGTTGGCCATGGCTGCGGCGAGAATCGCCGCGATGATCAGGCCCGCGATGCCGGGCGGCATGTTGTGCCACACAAACTCCGGATAGATGCGGTCGCGCTGCGCCGGCGGCAACAGATGGAAATCGCCGTAGTAGACGTAGAGCAGCACGCCGATCATCAGGAAGAGCACGAACTGCACCAGGATCACGACCCAACTGGCCATCAGCGCCATGCGGCTCTGCCGCTCGTCGCGCGCGCTCAGCAGGCGCTGCACCATCAACTGATCGGTGCCGTGCGTGGCCGTGGTCAGGAAGCAGCCGCCCGCCACGCCCGCCCAGAAACTATAGGTGCGGGAGAAAAACTCCATATTGGGGGCGAAGCGGAAATCGAAAATCGTAAATTTATGGAAACTTTCCGCCACGGTCGAGACATGTTCCCAGCCACCGGGGATCTTGCCCAGGATCACGACGAAACTGGCGATCGCGCCGAATACGTACAGCGTCATCTGCACCACGTCCGTCCAGATCACGGCCGTCATGCCGCCCTCAAATGTGTAGAAGAGCGTGAGTAGCACGATCACTACGATCGAGGCGATCTCCCCCGTGCCCAGCACAATCGAGATCACCAGCGAAATCGCAAAGACCCGTACGCCTTCGGCCAGCGCGCGCGTCACTAAGAATATGGATGCCGTGATCTTGCGCACGTTCTCGCCGAAGCGGCGGCGCATCAGTTCATAGGCCGTGAACATCTCGCCGCGGAAATAATGCGGTAGGAACAGGAAGGAGATCACGATGCGGGCCAGCAGGTAGCCAAGCACAATCTGCAGAAAGCCGAGATTGCCGCCATACGCCAGAGCGGGAGTGCCGATGATGGTGAGCGTACTCGTCTCCGCCGACACGATGGAGAGGCTGATCGCCCACCATGGCGCCGTCCTCCCTCCCAGAAAGTAGTCTTTCAGATTCTTCTGTCCGTGGCGGAAACGGGCGCCGAACAGCGTGATGGCGGCGAGGTAGCCGAGAATGATGGCCAGATCGAAATAGCGCATGCGAGCGAACGCGACTTCTTAGCATACTCTGGTGCGGCGTCCCGTGCAGCGGGCTCAGCGCCATTTTTATGGACCGTGCTCCGGGATCTCCCCGCAAGCGGCATTTCCATCTGGTATGATTTGGGATTCGGAACAAGGTGAATGGAATCGGAGTCTAACGGGTTGCACCGTTATGGTGACGGTGTTGCACCAAGGGTGTTGCACCAAGGGTGTTGCACCAAGCGATGTTGCACCATGAAAGTGGTTCGGCTATACTCCGCAAGTGTCCACCCGTCAAAGGTGGCAACGACACCACGCCACGGTTGCGAGCAAATCAGCACCCCGTACGTTGTAAAGTGAAAGCGAAGACAGGCAGGAGGCACACGTGCATAATATGAATCGGATCTTTCAGAGGATTGCGGCACTCGCCGTGATGGGTGCTGTGGTCGTCGTCGGGACCGCACCCGTTGCCCGCGCGCAGGCGCCCGAAAAAAAGGTGAAGGACCAGGGCGAGTACGACATCTTCAACCAGACGATCAAAGACGCGACGAACCCCGCCGCGCAGATCAAAGATCTGGATACCTGGGTCCAGAAATATCCGGAATCGGATTATAAAGACGATCGCCAGTACTACTACATTCAGGCCTACAACGGCGCCGCCCAGCCTGCCAAAGTTCTGGAGATCGGTTCGGCGTTGATGGCGCGTGATCTCAAGAACGTCTTCAAAGATCCCAAGACCGGGGGACAGCAGGTGCTGACCGTGCTCTACCTGATGTCGGTCAACGTGCTCAAACTGCCCGGTGCGACTACGGAACAGTTGGCAAGCGGTGAGAAGGCCGCCCGTGCGCTGAGTGCTTATGTGGATGAGTACTTCACTGCCGCCAACAAGCCCGCGGGTACGGACGATGCCGCCTGGTCCAAAACCAAGAGCGATGTCGCCGGCCTCTCCAAGGCCGTGCTGATGGGTCTGGCGACCCGTCCCGGCGCCGACGCCATGGCGAAGTATCGCACCGATAAGAACCCAGCCAACTGCAAGATCGCTGAAGAGGCGTACACCAAGGCTCTGCAGCAGTACCCCGATGGTGCGGCCATCGCGTACGGTCTGGGCAGCGCGGACATCTGCCTCTATAAGGTGGATCCCACCAAAATCTCCATCGGCCTCTACGAACTGGCCCGCGCGGTCGCGATCGATCCCACCCTGGGCGGCACTGCCGATCCCAAGCCGATCGAAGCCTACTTCGTCAACACCTACAAGTCGTATCACGGGGACGATGAAGGTTTGGCTGCGTTGAAAGATGCCGCCAAGGCCAATGCCTTCCCCGCGGCCGATTTCAAGATCAAGTCCTCCTCCGATATCGCACGCGAGAAGGAAGAAGAGTTCAAGAAGACCAATCCGCAGCTCGCTCTGTGGCTCGGCGTCAAGGCGCAACTCGCCGATACCGGCGGCGAAGCCTATTTCGACGGCCAGTTGAAGGGTGCCGGCGTGCCGAAGTTGAAGGGTACGGTTGTGGATGGCAAGCCTGCCTGCCGCAGCAAGGAAATTCTGGTTGCGATCTCCGATGCCACGCACATTGAGATTTCTCTGAAGCTCGATGCCGCGCTCACCGGGAAGCCGGAAGCCGGAACCGAAATCCAGTGGGAAGGCGTGCCGAGCGCGTTCACCAAGGATCCCTTCCTGCTGAGCATGGATACCGAGAAGGCGAAGATCGAAGGGCTGAAGGTCAGCCCCTGCGCTCCGCCGCCGGCCAAGAAGGGCGTCACCAAGAAGAAGTAGTTGGGTGGAAACAACAGCGGTAGGAAATTGGGGCGGCGGGCTTAGGCTCACCGCCCCGATTTTTTTGCGCCAGCGGGATTAGGCTTTCGGGGAGTAGGTGGCCAGGGCGAGGCTGAACATGATCCGCTCCAGCTGGTTCATGGTCTCCACCTTGCGCAGTTCACCCAGATTCTTGCGGAAGTTGTGAACCGAAGAGGCGATGCGGCCTCCAACGGGCACGCTCCTGGTCGCACCGGCGGCGAGCGCGAGGGCCATAACTGCGATGATGAGTGCTCTTTGTTTCACACCTGTAAGACGACACCCCGGGGTGGAAAGTTAGCCGCCGCCCGAGAGCTTAACAATTCTTCACAGTACGCTTTACATGGGGGTGGTCTGCACCGGGCGGGAGTGGAAACTTGCAGCCCTCTGTTACAATAAAAGCAGATTTCGAGGGTTCAGTAAGAAAACACTATGCCACTTTACGATTACCGATGTCACTTGTGTGGTGAAACTTTCGAGGTCAGGCAGAAATTCGCGGACGCTGTACTCACCGTTCACGAGAATTGCGGCGGCGAACTGGAGAGGTTGATCTCGGTTCCGGCGCTCCAGTTCAAGGGCACGGGATTCTACATCACCGATTACGGCCGCAACGGAAAATCGCCCTCGACCGCCAGCAATGGCAAATCGGACTCCAAGTCCGACTCCAAGAGCGAATCCAAGGGCGAATCCAAATCCGAATCGAAGTCCGATTCCGGCGGCGGATCGAAAAGCGAAACCAAGACGGAAAGTAAGCCTGCCCCAGCCGCTTCCACTCCGGCAAAGTAACTGTTTCCGGGCTCTTGCGCCTAGCATATTCACGACCAAATCTATTTGAAATCAATAGCTTGGCCGTGGATTGCGCCTGCCCGCAACATCTCTTTCAAGGCTACGCCTGAGCCATGCTGGTCTTCAGGTTTTCCTTGCGAATTCCATCTGCCCAACGGTGCAGCATGGCGTCCGAACGCGGAGCGGCAATCGATTGGACGGTGCGCGCCTGAGTACGGAACTCGTACTTGTCGATCGTGCAGGCGACCTTGTTCCCCGTGCAACGCAGCACCCGGCCGAATACCACAATCCGCATCGGGCACGTCTCATCCAACAGCACCGGCCAACTGATTGAAAGCTCGATGAAACCGCCCGGGCTGAGGTCCTGCTCCGCCAGGAACGCTACCCCGCCGCTGCCCATATTGATGGTCTTCCCCGTCCCGGACGCCACCACGACTCCCTGCTCCGCCATCTTGTAGCGCAACTCCCGCTCGATCTCGAAACGGTATTTGCCGCGCCGGTTGTTCTCTCTCTTTGTGAAGTCCATTGGTTCGGTTCCTCCGCCGACCCTCGCATCTACATAGTGCAGGTGGGCGACCAAATCACTAGTCTCGCTATTACAACACCTTACAACGCTATTTCGTATTGACTGTACAGAAGATTTACATCTTCTTTCCGTGTGGGCTGTACACGTGGTGGACACTGGCTCCGGCGTGTCCACCTGAGCTCAAAATGCCCGGCATGGTAGCTTAAAGGTTTCAGCCCCATTGAGAATCATGAAGAAACTCGTCCTTTGCCTGCTCGCGTCCCTCTGCTTCGGAATGCCCTGCGCCGGGTTGGCGGCGCCCAAAAAGCCGAAACTCGTCGTGACCGTCGTGGTCGATCAGTTCCGCTTCGATTACCTGACCCGTTACCGCTCCGAATATAAGGCCGGCCTGAACCGCCTGCTCACCGAGGGCGCGGTCTTCACCAACGCCAATTACGCCCATGTGCCGCTGATTACCGCCGTCGGTCACAGCACCATTCTGAGTGGCGCGACCCCCTCCATCACCGGCATCGTAGCCAACGAGTGGTACGACCGCGACGAGGGCGCGCACGTCACCAGCGTCGGCGATGCCAAGACTCAACTGCTGGGCGCCACGGGTCCCGGATCCTCGCCCAACCGCCTGCTGGTCAGCACCATCGGCGACGAGTTGAAGATCGCCGGTGGCGGCAGATCCAAAGTGATCGGCATCTCCCTGAAGGACCGCTCCGCCATCCTGCCCGCCGGCCACATGGCCGATGGCGCCTTCTGGCTCGACGTGCCCACTGGCAACTTCGTCAGCAGCACCTTCTATTACAAGGAGCTTCCCGCCTGGGCCAAGGAGTTCAACGCACCCCACCCCGCCGATAAGTACCGCGGCGCCAAGTGGCTCAACCACACGCTCCCCGCCGATGGCAACAAACTCTACGCCGAGTTGGAGTACACGCCCTTTGGCAACGAACTGATCGAGGCCTTCGCGGAGAAGGCGATCGCCGCCGAGCAACTCGGCCGGCATGAGACCCCGGACCTGCTCACCGTCAGCTTCTCTTCGAACGACTACGTCGGCCACCGCTACGGCCCGGATTCCGTCGAGGCGCACGATACCGCGCTGGCGACGGACCGCCTGTTGGAGAAGCTGTTCCAGGCTGTGGAGCGGCAGGCGGGGGCAGGGAACTACCTCGTCGTCCTGACCGCGGATCACGGAGCGCCGCCGATCCCAGAGGTGAACTCCGCGCGCAAAATGCCGGGTGGCCGCATCGATCCCAAACTGCTGCGGACGACCGTGCAGGAGGCGCTCTCGCGCTTCTACGGGGAAGGCGACTGGGTGGCCGGCGTTTGGGATCTCGCCATCTATCTCAATCAGGGCCTGGTGGCGCAGAAGAAACTGGAT